>JAZBNV010000027.1:0-19405 GCA_036350795.1 Marinilabiliaceae bacterium | reverse complement strand
CTATTTTCAGTATGATAACCTTCTAATCTTACAATCCGTACTTTGCTATTATCTCCTGCTTGCTAAGTCCCAGTATTCCATGCTTCTTACCTACTTTTATAAAGGCATCCAGTGCTTTCTCAAGGTGGTGCATTTCATGTCCGGCAGATATCTGTGTTCTTATTCTTGCCTGTCCGTTGGGTACAACCGGGAAGAAGAAACCAATTGCATATATTCCTTCCTGGTAGAGGTCGCGCGAGAAATCCTGCGAAAGCTTTGCATTGAACAGCATTACCGGTACAATAGGGCTGTCGCCGTCTTTTATAACAAAGCCTGCATCACAGAGTCCCTTCCTCCAGAATTTAGTATTGGCCTCAAGCTTGTCTCTTCTTTCGGTGCTTCCCTGTAGTATCTTAAATACTTCAAGAACACCCGATACAACAACCGGTGCAATAGTGTTTGAAAACAGGTAGGGCCTGGCTTTCTGACGGCACATCTCAACAATTTCCTTCCTTCCCGACACGCATCCTCCCGACGCGCCGCCAAGTCCTTTACCGAAGGTTGTTGTAATAATGTCAACCCTTCCTATAACATTACAATATTCATGGGTACCACGCCCTGTTTTGCCTATAAAACCCGAGGCATGAGAATCGTCGACAAAAAGCAGGGCATCGTACTTTTCGCAGAGGTCTGCCATAATATCGAGTTTTGCCAGGTCTCCATCCATTGAGAACACACCATCGGTAATAACCATCTTAATCCTCTTATTCTGGTGCAATTGAAGCTTTTGCTCCAGGTGCTCCATATTGGAATGCTTGAAAGTGTCGTGCTCGGCACTGCAAAGCCTCATACCATCTATTATTGAGGCGTGTACCAGGCGGTCGGAGATCATTATGTCTTCCGAAGTAAGAAGAGCCTCAAATACTCCTGCGTTGGCATCCATGCATGAGGGAAACAGTATTGTGTCTTCGGTACCAAGGAACTCAGACACTTTATTCTCGAGTTCTCTGTGTATATCCTGTGTTCCGCATATAAAACGCACCGACGACATTCCGTAACCTCTTGTATCAAGTCCCTGGTGTGCTGCTTTTATTACATCCGGGTGACTCGACAGGCCCAGGTAATTATTTGCACACATGTTAATTGCTTTTCTCAGGCTTGATCCGCTTGGAAATTCGACCTCTATATCTGCAGCCTGTGATGAATGTATAAACCTCTCCTCCTTAAAAATCCCCGCTTCCCTTATATCATTCAATTGATCCTGGTACAATCCTTTTAATTTATTACTGTAACTCATTATAATTAAGGTATTAGTATTAATAATTACTTTATCAGAGGGTAAGCGTTAATTAACTTTTATGCTGCTTCCCCGGGCTTTATTTGATATAACTTTCAACAAGTGCGACAATCTTATTTACCGAATCAAAAGCTTCAGGAGTGGCTTTTTCGTCAGGTATTGAAATATCAAACTTCTTTTCAAGGAATACCTTAAGCGATACCATAGAAAATGAATCTACGAAACCACCTGAGATCAGGGGAGTATCGTAGCTTATTACATCATCTTCGTCTTCCTGGTACTCGTTTATTACATAGTTGAGTACTAAATCTTTCATATCATCCATAGTTCTTATTTTTTAGTTAATTAATAAATACAAAATTATTTGCTCCATGCTCCATGCCTGCCCGCCGAAGCACCAGGGGTGCGAAGGTGGGCCCCACGCCCTTAGTCGTCTTCGAGGGTCGATACATCTCCAATCTCCTCACCCCATTCCTTTGCATGTAAGATTCTTCGCATTATTTTCCCGCTTCGTGTTTTGGGCAGGTTTTCCATATATTCAATCTCCTGTGGCATAGCCAGTGGAGATAGTTTTTTGCGAATAAAATTCATAATACTCAATTCCATGTCGCCATCAAAAACGTAACCCGGTTTAAGCGTAACAAAGGCTTTCACCACCTCCATATTCACATCATCAGGTTTGGCTACCACCGCCGATTCACTTATTGCCTCATGTTCCAGGAGGGCAGATTCCACTTCGAAGGGACTCACAAGGTGTCCGCCGGTATTTATCACATCATCATCGCGACCGATAAACCAGAAATATCCATCTGAATCAAGGTAGGCCCTGTCGCCGGCCAGGTACCAGCCATTCGCGAACTTCTCTTTGTACTTTTGTTCATTATTCCAGTAGGTGGTCATCATCGAAGGCCATCCGGGTTTAAAGGCTATCAATCCAACCTTTCCTGTCTCTTCGATCGGTTCAAAAGTCTTTTCATCCAATACAACCCCTTTAATTCCGGGGAAGGGTAAGCCCATTGATCCGGGCTTAATCTTCATGTCGGGATAATTGCTTATCATCATTGACCCTGTTTCGGTTTGCCAGTAAGTATCAAGGAAAGGCAGGCCGAATACTTTTTCTGACCAGATAACTGCTTCTGCATTCAGAGGCTCTCCAACGCTTGCCAGGTGTCGAAGTGACGACAGGTCATATTTACTGATAATCTCCTCTCCGGCTTTCATCAGCGATCTGATGGCAGTGGGAGCAGAATACCACATACTTATTTTGTATTTTTCAATAAAGCGGTACCATGCATCGGCAGAGAAACCACTGTCAAGAACACACTGGGTAACACCCATGCTCCAGGGTCCTATTATGCCATATGAGGTTCCGGTTACCCATCCCGGATCGGCAGTACACCAGTAAATATCATCATCCTGCAGGTCGAGAACCCATTTGGTTGACAGGTACTGGGAAAGAAGAGAGTAATGAACGTGTCTTACACCTTTGGGCTGACCGGTTGTACCCGATGTATAATGTAGTACAGAGGGAGAATCAGCCCTTGTAGGATGTATCTCAAATTCTTCAACCGGTTCTGCTTCATCAAGAATAAAGCCGGTTTCTTTTTGCTGGCACTCCCGGTCCTTACCATAGTCAATAATAATAATATGCTCGAGCGAGGGGAGAGTGTCTACAATCTTCCTTACCTTTTTAAGGTGCTTCTTCTGGGTAATTATTGCCCTGGTACCTGCATTTTCGAGTCTTACAAAGAGAGACTCATCTCCAAAGGCTGAAAAAAGAGGCTGAACTATCGCACCTATTTTAAGTACGCCAAGGAAAGAAAGGTATAATTCAGGGACACGGTCCATAAAAAGGCAAACACGGTCTTCAGCCTGGATGCCCAGGTTTCTGAGGAATGAGCCAATAGTATTGCTGGCCAGCCTTATCTCATTGAATGTATATGATCTTTCTTTACCTCCCAGGCCTTCATGATACAGGGCTATCTTTTCTCCCTTGCCCTGCTGGCATATACGGTCTGAACAGTACCATCCTATATTCAGGATATCACCGGGTTTATAATCAAGATCTTTTTCAGCAATTGACCAGGAGAAGTTTTTTACCCGGTCGTAGTAGGAACCAATATTACTCATAGGTATGTAAGGAATTTTAAAGTTTGACCTCCAAGTTAATGTTATTTGTCAAACATAAAAAGACCTCACTTACCAAATTATCCTGTTTTATAGCAGAATACCGGTAATTATTTCAGAAATCCGGGAAAGATGCCTGTGATTTAAGGAACTATATCTTTAGCTGGTATTATTTTTCAGACTCGAGGTACCTGTTTCTGATAGTTTTCAGATCGTTCGCCGATCGTTTCTCTGTATATACCCTTACAAAGTCTGCAACACCATCACTATCGTATAATGTTGCCTGCGCAGCATCGAAAGAGATTCCTCCAACGTTGTTTCTGACATGTTTTGTTATCTCAACGAACCTGTTCCAGTCGGGTTTTTTATTTACCCTGAGATATGCAAAATTTTCGTTATGGCGATCGGCGTAGATCCCATCATCGATTTCTTCAGTCTCAAAAAACTTTGTAACGTGAATCAGTGCATTTACAGGCGACTGTTTACCCGGTGCAATAAACTCCATTCCCTTTTTACCAAGGGCATCCACCAGCGCTGGTATTTTGCTTTCGTCAAGGCACCTTACACGTATAACTCCATATAATTTATTAGAGAAAGAGATGTGCCCGGGAACGGCATCGAAATAGTGATCAAAAGACTTTCTGACCTCCTGTATTGCCCTGAAAATACCCTCATCATTATGCTGGAACCTCGTAACCAGGAAAAATGATGATGCATCCGGGTTGCCTGGAACCGTGGTACCATAGTATCCGTAATATGGATGCCTGGTTTCGAAAATCATTATGGAAGAATCCTTAATATGATCTGCAGTGGTTATTTCTTCCTGCTTAGTGATTGTCCCGATAGATGAAAAAAGTTTATTGCTCATAGGATTTGGTGTTATTAATATAACAGATTCTATATTAGTCTCTTATAAATAACAATCCAGAATTGGAAATGTTTTGTTAAGGTGATGGGCTAAAGGCTTACAGGTAAATTGTTTTATTCCCTGGAAGATATCTTGTTTCCTGCACTCTTAGCTTTTCGGGCCTTACCACTCGAGTATTACTTTTCCGCAATTTCCCTCTTCCATGGCATCGAAGCCTTTCTGGAAGTCATCAATCGGGAATTTGTGTGTAAGAACAGGATCCAGGTTAATTCCACCTATAATCATCTGTTCCATTTTATACCAGGTCTCCCACATCTCACGACCATATATTCCTTTCATTGTTATTGCCTTGAAGATTATATCGCTCCACGGAACCTGGCAATCAGATGGCAGTATACCCAGCAACGAAATACTTGAACCATTGTACATATTGGCTATCATCTCGTTAAAGGCTTTCGGCGAGCCCGACATCTCAAGGCCTACATCAAATCCTCTCATCCCGAGTTCTTTTACCACATCAGATATTTTCTCTCCTTTTGCGGGGTTAACCACACGGGTAGCTCCCATTTTTTTTGCTATATCAAGCCTGTAGTCGCTCAGGTCGGATGCCACAACATACCTTGCACCTGCAAACTTTGATATTGCTACTGCCATACTTCCAATAAGACCGGCTCCTGTAATCAGAACATCTTCTCCAAGTACCGAGAATGATAAGGCGGTATGTGTTGCATTGCCAAAAGGATCCATTATTGCAGCCCAGTCATCGGGTATTCTATCATCAAGGGGAATAACATTTTCTGCCGGTACCTTTACATATTCAGCAAAGGATCCGTCAATATTTACTCCTATACCAACCGTGTTTTCGCATACGTGCTTTTTCCCTCTCCTGCAATTACGGCAGTGTCCGCAGGCAAGGTGACCTTCACCTGTTACTCTTTCGCCAAGCTTAAGGTTTTTTACCCCATTGCCCATTGCTTCAATATGACCCATATATTCATGTCCTATTGTCATAGGTGTCTTTATGGTTCTTGCAGCCCATTCGTCCCAGAGGTATATATGAAGGTCGGTACCGCATATGGCAGACTTCTTAACTTTGATAATTACATCGTTAATGCCAGGCTCGGGGATTTTTACTTCTTCCATCCATAATCCCTTTCCGGCTTGCTTTTTTACAAGGGCTTTCATTGTTTTCATTCGTTTAAAATTTTGTAATTACCTGATAATAAATTAATTAAAAATTTGAGAACGAATGGAACCGCTTCGCTCTCGCATTATATTTTTTAGGCATATTCTTTTGTGATATTTATGTTTAAAAAATTTAATGCTCGTTTCATAATGCAGTATTTTATGTCTTATCGGGAATGCAATATTCTACAAAAATAAATCAAAAAAGATGATTTTTCATAGCTGAGTCCTTTATTCCAGTTTATATATCTTTGTAGCCGTTAACGAATACTAAAAAAATGAATAAAGCTGTCAGAGTCAGATTTGCGCCAAGCCCCACCGGTCCCTTGCATATTGGTGGAGTCAGGACTGCTCTATATAACTATCTTTTTGCCCGGAAGAATAGGGGTAAATTTATTTTAAGAATTGAAGATACAGATCGCACAAGGTTTGTTGAAGGTGCTGAGGAATATATAAATGAGTCGCTGCAATGGTGTGGTATTGAGGTAGATGAAGGAGTCAGGCAGGGAGGGGATTACGGCCCCTACAGGCAGAGCGAAAGGAAGGATATATACAGGCAATATGTTGAGATTCTGATAGCCTCAGGTAAGGCCTATTACGCCTTTGATACACCTGAAGAACTTGATAACCTTAGGTCAACATTTGAGTCAAGGGGCGAAAAGTTTATGTATAACTCTCTTGTTCGGGGGTCGTTGAAAAATTCGCTGACCCTCGACAAAGCCAAAAGCGACTTTATTATTGAGTCTGGTGCTCCATACGTGGTAAGGTTTAAGATGCCGGCAGGCGAAGAAATTATAATGAACGACATTATTCGTGGTCAGGTTTCTGTGAATTCATCCACACAGGATGATAAGATTCTTTTTAAGTCTGATGGCATGCCAACCTACCATCTTGCAAATATTGTCGACGATCATCTTATGCAGATATCTCATGTAATAAGGGGCGAAGAATGGCTGCCATCTCTTCCGCTTCACGTAATGCTGTACAGGGCTTTTGGATGGGAGGAGCCTGAGTTTGCACATCTGCCCCTGCTTCTTAAACCAGCCGGTAAGGGCAAGCTCAGCAAGAGGGATGGCGATAAGATGGGCTTCCCGGTATTTCCGCTTTTCTGGCCCTATGGCGAAACAGCCAGCGGTTACAGGGAGGAAGGGTACCTGCCGGAAGCATTTGTAAATATGCTTGCTCTGCTGGGCTGGAACCCGGGAACAGAGCAGGAGATATTTAATATGGATGAGCTTATTGGTTTATTTACGATAGAGAGGGTAAGTAAATCAGGTGCCCGCTTCGACCCTGAGAAAGCAAAATGGTTTAACCACCATTATCTCCAGGAGATGAAAAATGAAGATATCGCAAAAGAATTTGATCTTTTGCTTAAAGAAAAAGGAATCGTAGCAGCCCCGCTTAAATTATTATCATTGATTGCTATGGTAAAGGAAAGAGCAACTTTTGTAAAAGATATATGGGATCAGGCCGATTTCTTTTTTATAGCACCCACATCCTATGACAGTGAGCTTGTCAGAAAAAGATGGAAAGAAGACTCTCCAGGTATAATGACAGAGTTGATAGCCTGCCTTGAAGGTATTGACGATTTCAGCTCAGAAAACACCGAAAAACATGTAAAGAGCTGGATCTCAGAAAATGAACTGAATATGGGAGCGGTAATGAATGCCTTCAGGTTATTGATTGTTGGCGAATCTCGCGGGCCTCATCTTTTTGATATAATTGCCTGGCTGGGTAAGGAAGAGACTATTGCCAGGTTAAAAAGAGGATTGGATGTACTGTCATCCTGAGCGCAGTCGAAGGGTCTGTAATTTATTTTTTTATTGATTCCTCATCGACCTTCCGTCTCTGTCGGAATGACAAAGGGCAGACAATAAGAACCTAATTAAATCTTTTTCAACTTAAAATATGAACAGACCTCAGAGTAGCGACTACATCAACTTCCACGATCATGGCTCGGTGCCGGTTGACGGGGTTTTCTCTGTCGACAATATTATGGTACACGAGGGTCGAAGTCCGTCATCTATGAAAGGGATTACCCATAGTGTTGGTGCCCACCCCTGGTTCATTGATGAGGATAATTTTGACAGATACCTTCTTCGTGTAAGGGATATGTCAGGGTCTGATAATGTAATTGCAATAGGTGAGACAGGCTTTGATAAGTTAAAGGGACCCTCTGTTGATTTGCAAAGGAAGGCCTTTGAAAGACATTTTGAGCTGGCCGAAGAATTATCGAAGCCACTTATAATACACTGTGTTAGGGCATGGCCTGAAATACTTGCAGAAAAGAAAAGGTTAAAACCCAAAACACCATGGGTAATACATGGTTTCAAGGGGAAGAAAGAGCTTGCACAACAATTATGTGACAAGGGTTTTTATCTTTCTGCCTGGGTAGAATGGGCAATCAGGCCCGTATCGGCAGATACGCTTAATAACATACCACCCGAAAGGCTCTTTCTTGAAACCGATGGCTTTGATATAGGAATAGAACCGGTATATAAAGTGGTGGCTGGCTACCTGGGGATGGAGGTAGAGAAACTACGGGAGCAAATCTATAAAAATTATACCAGTATTATTAAGTAAATCGTTACTCACCACAGAGAGCACAGAGTTTCACTTATATAGTCTGTCGTTCCTGCGAAGAACTGTCATTCCTGCGAAGAACTGTCATTCCTGCGAAAGCAGGAATCCATTAAATACTAATACAATGCAACATAATTACTTCATATATATTCTTACAAACAAAACCAATAAAGTAGTCTACATTGGTGTCACCAATGATTTGAAAAGGAGAATATATGAACATAGAATGAAATTATTTCCGGGTTTCACACGAAAATACAATCTGGATAAATTAGTATATTTCGAGAGATATCAGAATATAGATGATGCTATAATCAGGGAAAAAAGACTGAAGAAATGGAAAAGATCATGGAAGAATGATCTGATAAATAAGATGAATCCTGAATGGAAGGATTTATATGAGGAAGTTGTAAATTGGTGATGAAGAGATTCCTGCTTTCGCAGGAATGACAGAACAGGCAGATGAAGAGATTCCTGCTTTCGCAGGAATGACAAGAAAATATGAGCTGGCAAGCACGAACAGAACTGCTTTTGGGGAAAGAGAGCCTCGATAAACTGGCATCGGCAAATGTGCTGATTGTCGGACTTGGTGGTGTTGGTGCCTATGCTGCAGAAATGATATGCAGGGCAGGGGTGGGCAGGATGACTATTGTTGACGGAGATATAATAAACGAAACCAATATTAACAGGCAGCTTGTGGCCCTTAACAGTACCCTGGGGGAAAATAAAACAGAGGTGCTCGGTAAGAGATTGCTCGATATAAACCCGGGCTTGCAGCTTGAGATAATCACAGAGTTTATTCGTGATGAAAGGATGACCGAGATACTTGATCGCGGGTATGACTATGTTGTAGATGCTATCGATACACTGTCACCAAAGGTTTTCCTTATTTACCATGCAATGCAGAAGGGCATGCCAGTGGTCAGTTCAATGGGAGCAGGAGGTAAACTCGACCCCTCAAAAATACAGATAGCAGATATTTCGAAAACCTATAACTGTAAGCTGGCAAAAGTGTTACGCAAACGACTCCACAGGCTGGGTATAAGAAAGGGATTCACCGCTGTATTTTCACCGGAAGCAGTTGCCGGCGAAAGCATTGAACTTACTGAAGGAGAACAGAATAAAAAATCAAATGTAGGCACTATCTCCTATATGCCACCGGCCTTCGGCTGTGCCTGCGCTTCAGTTGTTATCAGAGGCCTTCTCTAAATATGGTATTCCTTTTATTATCCAGTCGGGTGCGGGCTTCCCTTTAAGGTAGTGATCATAAAACTGTTCCATACGTGTCTGGAAATCAAGCATATTTTCCCACCTGGCAAGGTGATGGTCTTCGCCCGGGTAAGAGCACAGAATCACATTTTTACCATTAAACCTGAGCCCGTTATAAAACTCAATAGCCTGGAGCCATTCTACCGACCCGTCTTCAACCCCCTGGAAAAGCAGGAGCGGCGTATTCATATTCCTGGCATGAAAAACAGCCGACTGATCAACAAAGAGCTCAAAATCATCGTAAGGATTTGTGTTAAACCTGCCCTGTCCATAATAGTCGTAGTTGTGCTGGTTTGTGCCTGAAGATTTCCATAACTGGTTAAAATCGGATACCAGGTTTGAAACACCGGCTCCAATTACTGCAGCTGCAAACATGTCGCTGTGGGTTACAATATAATTTCCTCCCTGTCCGCTGAAACTGTGGCCGTGAATACCAATCCTGTCCATATCAACATATCCCAGTTCGTGTACCTTGTTTACCGCAGCCTCAATACATTCAAGCATGTCGGAATGTGTTGTCCTTAGATTGAAGTGGATATCAGGCAGTAAAACCAGGTAACCATTGCTCGCATATTTTGGGAACATTGGTGTGTCCCGGTATATTATTCTCGACCACCTGTTAAGGTTCTGGGAGTTTTTCTCATAAAAATCCACGAGCATCGGGTACTTATCTCCCTTCCTGTAACCATCGGGTACCATAAGAACTGCCTGGAGCCTTACGCCATCTTTATTGGTATATTCAATCAGTTTATTTGAGTACCAGCTGAATTCGCTTACAAGAGGGTTGGCATCAGTTATTTTGCCGGGCTTTTTAAACATAGAGTCGCTGATATAGTAATCGGGGTACTCAGATGGCGACTCCCTGGTAAACAGGTAGCTGTCGGCTTTCTTTGCTTTAAGGGGTGTGCCATAACTGTTGGCTGTATAGATTAATTTCTTAAGCTTACTGTCATTTAGTTCATAGTAACCGGCGTCTTTTGTCCAGTAGCCATAGGCCGAGAGCAGCAAAGGCTTCGAGGTGTCGATAAATTTCTCCTCGGGGTCGGTTTTGATATAGCGAAGCACAATTTCATTTTCAGCGCCATAGCCTGAAGTAAGATTCCTGCCCGCTGTGCCGTCAAGAGGCTGATCCCACAGGTCGTATCTGGAATACAGAAGTACTGACTTTCCGTCTTTACTCCAGCCGGCAATACCATATGGGGGTGCCTGTCCGGCTCTGTCAAAAAGTTCGTTAACAAATGAAATCCCGGTCTTTTGTGTAATATTCTTAAGGTCTCCGCTCCGAATGTCGAGATTCCAGAAATTTCCGTCTATCCAGAAAAGGTAGTTCCTGCTGTCGGGAGAATATCCGTAGGTTCTCTCCTGCTCTTTCCTGATCAGCTTCCTTTCGCCGGTTTTTACATCAAGCAGGTAATAATCTGACATCCTGGGCTTCCAGTCAGAAATATAGGGCTTGTCATTTCTGCCTATTGCACTCAGGCCATCCCTGCTAAGGCTAAGGTATCTCATTGTGCTGTCAGCAAGCATCACAAACTTTTTATCGGCGGATCTGACAGCAGAGGTAAAGGTAAATTTCCTGTCGCGAGCCGCCTGTTTCATCTGCACTGACTGTATACGCTCATCGTTCCAGTGCCATATATCTACATTTGCAACAGGATCAGCATCTTTCTTTTTTTCTGTTTTCTTTTCCTGCCTGCTGATACCGAAATAATAAACACTATGGTCATTGCTGAAGGATGGCGCTGCATTCTCACTTATAATATAGCCTTCAGGGAAATCTTTGTCTTCTTCAGCTATATATTCAAATTTCTCGGGGCTACTGTTAAGCTTTTTAAAAGACAGAAGGGTATTTGAACGGTGCTTTTGCCCTTTTGGTGTTGTTCCTTTCAGAACAGCCAGTGCTGTCCCTTCCTCATTCCAGCTTAGTTGAGAATATATTTTCCTGTCAGTATCCAGGGGAAGGTCACTGCCCGCTCCCGGCTTAAACAGGAATAAACCATTCCCCAGGCTGTCGGGGGATTCAATAGTGTAAGCCAGGAAGTCGCCGCTTTTATTTAATGAAAACCGGGAAACATCACCTTTCCTGCTTATATGGCCTGATTTAAGATCAACAATAATAAGGTCGCTCCCCGGGGCTTTTGATTTTGGATCCTCTTTTGCCAGTTGAATTAGCAGGATGTCTGAGCCCTTGTTGAACTCAAAAGAAGATTGCCTGTCGATAGTGATCTTTTCCCCGTTTTCAAGATTAATTAATACAGCTTTACTTGTTACCGGCTTACCCGCTTTTTTAAGGCTTTCCTGTTTTTTAAAAGTTTCGCTGAGCTTATAGGCTGCCCATTTCTCATCGTCCGAGAACTTTAAATCGCTGCCACATGGTATGATATGCAAAATAGTGCCTTCCGGATTAGCGATATACAGAGTGTCATCTTTTCTTGGTGTCTGGTATGAGTACGAAACCAGCCTGCCTGAATCAGATATTCTGACAGAGCTGATAGATCTGAACCGGCCGTAATCATCAATACCAAGAGACTTCTTTTGTGCAAAACAGCTGGCCGAAAGAGCCAGCAGCAGAATAGCGCTAAATTTCAGGCGTGCAAGGGTAAGTGAGTTCATAATAATCATTCTTGTTAGTTAGATACGAAGATGACTGCCAAATTAAGTATTAAAACTATTTATTTGTCATATAGAATCATGTTGTACAAAAGAGACTTCAAAATTATTGGTGTCAGACTTTCGTTAGTTTATTATATTTGCTGATTCTGATTATGGAAATAGCTATATACCTATGCACTATCTCAAAGGATTGGAAACAGACCGCCTGATTATAAGAAAGCTTCACAGGCGTGATACGCCGGTTTGGAGCAGGTTCTTTCTCGACACATCCTGTTTTGACTTTATTGGCCTTAAAGATGATAAGTCGCCCTGCGAACATTCCGGGGAGTGGATGGAAAGACAGTTCAGAAGATACAGGAATGGAGAATACGGGCTTATGGCCCTGGTAGAGAAAGAGGGTTTAAACCTGGTGGGGCAGTGCGGACTTATTAAAATGAATGTCAGCAGGCCTGATGAACTTGAGATAGGATATCATATAATAGAGGAGTACAGGGGAAAGGGTTTTGCCAGCGAAGCAGCAAAGGCCTTTCTCGATCTGGCCTTTGAAAACAAACTTGCCAACAGTGTTATTACGGTAATTAATATCAATAATAAATATTCAATGAGCGTATCCGAAAAACTGGGACTTAAAAGAATGGAAGAGATTACCTGCCTTGACATGGCGTCTTATGTTTACCGGATTAGCAGGGATGAATGGGAAGCAAAGAGATCCTAAAACAGGATAAAACACCTGTCCATACCTTTTTTGGGCTCAATAATATCGTTACCATCAAGAATAATCAATACCCTCGGACTTAGTATTTCAGGATTGTTGCTGCGCCTGATCTTAATATACCCAAGATATTTGTTTTTCTCAATCAGCAGGGAGTCGCCTTCGGGAAAATAAAAGTCTGTTCCTTCCTTTCCGGTAGAATTTATGGTATCTACATGAAAATAAATATAATGGTCAATTTCAGTATCAGTGGTTCCGAGCTGGTACACGGGCACCCAGTCTTCATCATAACTGATATAATATGACCAGCCCCAGAGATCTGTCGCAAATGCTACCTGGTTGGGCTCTGGTATGTACTTTTCAGTGCAGGCTCCTGTAAGAAAAGCCATGACAATCAGAATATGTAAGATCTCTTTGTACATTTCAGAATTTAATACTTATCCCAAGCTGCTTATTGGCAGCAATTATTTTTAAATCTTTACCCCAGTAGAATTTTGAAATCTTATCATTTATATATCCTTCATTAAATACCCAGAATATATCTGCAAGCCAGATTGCCCCGCCAATGGTATAAAATATCTCAGAGTCCCATTTAAAGAACCGGTAATGTACTTCACCGGGATAAACCTTTGGAACAAACATGGGGACTATCGGCCCCCCTTCATACATGCTTCCGTGGGTGTATTCAAGCTGTATATATTCTTCCCTGACCCTTGTTTTCTGTGTATAATATCCGGCCCCGATAAATGCATATGCTGCCAGAGTCCTCATCCAGGGTTTAATTTTCATGTCGTAGGTGGAGGCAACAAAATAGTCGCCCAGGCCGGGTACTGCCAATGAGAGTGCAGCGTTTCTCCATCCACCGGTACTGGTTCCTATCCTGTCTCTTCCATCAAGTATCAGCATGGGATAGAAATCTTCCTGCATCTGGTTAAAATCTTTTGTTATATCCCATTCTATTGTCTTCCTTCCGCCTCCCGAAATCACACCAATATCCCCGCTGATTGTCCTGGGAAACATTGCCCTGTTATCGTCTGTGCTGAAAAAAATCACGTTTACTTCGTGTCGCCTGCTGCTGTCAGAGTTAAGTATATCATAAGCGATCCTGAGCTTTGAATTTTCGATTACAAGCACTTCCATATTGGCTACCCTGGCAGGCCTGTTTTTCTGTGGGAAGGCCGGCAATCCTGCATAAATCAGCAGCATTAAAAGGATTATATTTTTACTGTACTTTTTCAGCATTGAGAATAGAAAATAATCTTACAAGGTCTTTTTCTTTACTGAGGGATAATTTGTTTATCCTGATTAAATTTCTGACAACATTCTTTTCAATACCAAATACAAGGGCAATACTATTTGCATTCTTTTTTAAGGGATAGGCAGCCGAGCCATCATTTAGGCGGTAGTAATAACTCACCCCCATCCTGTAATACATATTGCCATCGCCCGCACCTCCCATATAGTTCGGAACATACAGGTTGTGATAGGATGTAACATCAAACTTCTTAAGTAACTGTATACTGCTGTCGTATAGCAGGTTAAGGAAGTGGGTGTTTAGCAGTATTTTTGAGCCCCTTTCTTCTATGGTAATGGCAGTCACAAAGCTCAGCCCTCCCAGGTTTACCTTTTTTACATCGAAGGTTTCGGATATTACAACAGTGTCATTACCATTTATCAGCTCAATTTCCTTACTCAGTGCATTAAGCCTTACCAGGCCTTCGGTTTTATGTCCCGAAACGGTCTCAATGCTACCTATCATCCAATCCTCCGAGATATAGGTATTACCAAGTATGGCCTTTGATTTAGTATCCTTAAAATATGCTATTCTTCCTGAAAATTGCTCGCCCGCAATATTTACAGTCGATATCTGGGCAACTGTTAAAATATTGAGACACAGGGTCAGCAGCAGGCTTATGGAGCTTCTGTATATCATTTGCAGGTAAAGTATATCAAAATTAATACATATACCTCAAATTTTATGCTGAAATCGAGAAGGTGACCCGATTATTCGATCAGTTACTTCTTATTCGACCATGAATCCCGCAGGGGAACAGTTCGGTTAAATACCGGTTTACCGGGTTCGGAGTCCTTATCGACACAAAAATATCCTATTCGCTGAAACTGGAATTTCTCAAGTGGCATGGCCTTTGCCAGGCCTGGTTCAACTTTTGCAGTAATAAGCTTCAAGGAATCGGGATTAAGGTAGCTCCTGTAGTCCTGTCCTTTCTGCCCGAGTGGATCTTCATGCATAAACAGTCTGTCGTAGAGTCTTACCTCTGCATCCAGGGCATGAGGCAGCGACACCCAGTGCAGGGTTCCCTTTACCGCCCTCCCTGCTTCAGGTCCGCCGCTCCTGGTGTTATGGTCGTAAGTGCAGTAGACTTCCTCTATTTCTCCTGTTGTATTATTTTTTTTGTATCCCGTGCATTTTACTATATAGGCACCTTTAAGGCGAACCTCTCTTTCAGGTCCAAGGCGGAAGAATTTATTCGGGGGATCTTCCATAAAGTCATCTCTTTCGATATATATCTCGCGGCTGAATGGAATCTTTCTTGAGCCCTGTGTTTCATCTTCAGGGTTGTTGATCACCTCCATTTCTTCAACACTATTTTCCGGGAAGTTTGTAATAATTACCTTCAGGGGGTCGAGCACCGCGAATACCCGGGGAGCAATCTTATTGAGATCTTCTTTAATGGCGTATTCGAGCAGGGCAACATCATTTATGGCTTCCACCTTGGTATAGCCTATGCTGTTAATAAAATTCTTTATTGCCTCCGGGGTATAGCCTCTTCTTCTCAAACCCGAAAGAGTGGGCATCCTGGGATCGTCCCATCCCTTCACAAGCTTCTCCTCAACCAGTTGCTGAAGCAGGCGCTTGCTCATTACCGTGTATGTAAGGTTCAGGCGGTTAAATTCAATCTGCCTTGGCCTGTAGTCATCAGTTTTCAGCTTATCTGTAAACCAGTCGTAGAGCGGACGGTGCACCTCAAATTCAAGTGTGCATAGTGAATGGGTTATTCCTTCAAAATAGTCAGACTGGCCGTGTGCAAAGTCGTACATGGGGTATACATTCCAGGTAGTACCGGTACGGTGGTGAGGTCTTTTGATTATCCGGTAAATTACGGGGTCTCTCATATGCATATTGGGCGATGCCATGTCAACTTTTGCTCTCAGCACATGGCTTCCTTCTTCGAATTCGCCCCTGTTCATCCTTTCAAAAATATCAAGGCTCTCTCTGGCAGGCCTGTTTCTGAAAGGACTTTCAGTTCCGGGTTTGTTGGGGCTTCCTTTTTGTTCTGCAATCTTCTCAGAGCTCTGGTCGTCAATATAGGCCAGTCCCCTGTTAATAAGATCCACAGCAAAATCATACAGTCTGCCGAAATAGTCTGAAGCATAAAATTCACGATCTTCCCAGTCGAATCCAAGCCAGTGGATATCTTCCTTAATCGAATCTACAAATTCAACTTCTTCCTTTACGGGGTTTGTATCATCGAACCTCAGGTTACACTTACCACCAAATTTTTCGGCTGTCCCGAAATCCAGGCAAATAGCTTTTGCATGACCGATATGGAGGTAGCCGTTGGGCTCGGGTGGAAAGCGGGTGTGCACCCTTCCATTGTTTTTACCTTTCTGCAGGTCTTCTTTAATAAATTGTTCTATAAAATTAAGGGAGCTGCTATCCTCTGACTTCTTGCTTTTATCGCTTATGTTTTTCTCGCTCATGCCTGCTTATTTTTGCAATGCAAAAATAGTTAAAAAACCATTGTCATTCTGAGCGTAAGCGAAGAATCTATAATATTGGGAGATGGTGTGGATTTGTGATCCACGCCATCATTTTGTAATTACGGGGTTAAAGCGTGGGTCAGAGACCCACACTATCCTGGAATTATGGCTTAATATACTGTCCGAGGCTATTTACATATTCCTCGAATTTTTGTCGTCCGAGCTTAGTAATCCGGCATAGAGTCTGAGGGTAATTATTAGAGAAGCGTTTCTCCACCTTTATATAGCCGGCGTCCTTCAGTTTTGTGATCTGAATGCTTAGGTTCCCTGATGTCGCTCCCGTTTGTTCTTTTATAAAAGTAAATTCAGCAGCATCTGTATTCATCAAAATAGAGACTATAGCCAGTCTTAATTGTGAATGAAGCAGCGGATCGAGATCATTATAGCGTGTCATTATTTCCCCTCTTTCCTTAAAAAGTATCCGGGCAGGAGATAGCCTGTAAGCACAGCCATAGGTACTACAGGTATTACATTAATTAAATCGCCAATGAGGTAGGCAACAAGAGCAAAAACCCAGAAGCTTATTCCCCCATATATTAGCGGCTTGAATTTTATAATTATTCCTGATAAAAATGTTGCGTATCCGGCAAGAAGCAGTATAAATGGAGCAACATTTTGCATCTGCCTGGAAAGGAATATAAACAATAGTATGGCTGAGATCATAAATGCCATCCATGTCCACATATTCAGCCTGTCGGCGTATGTGTACACTGTTTGCTTCCGCCCTCTTACGAATCCATATATCATCGATACAAATATACCGGGAACTGTAAGTAACCATGCATAGTAAGGATGCTCAAATGAAGTAAAATTCGCCAGTATAATTTCTGCAAGGCTGCAGATTAAGATTAACCAACCCCAGAATAGCAGATGGAAGATGCTCTGCCCAATATTAAGCTTGGTTTTTGTGATCATATCTGTAATAATTTTCAGACTCTCTTCTCCCGTCATGTGTTTCTCATTATCATTCATGGTAGTATTAATTAAACGGTTTATAATCGTAAATATGTTACAAATGTAAGGTAGTTTATATAATAAACCAAATATATTACAATTCTTTTTGAAATAATAAAAAGTTTCCCCTCCTTGCGAAAGTAAGGAGGGGTGCCCTGAGCAAAGCGAAGGGCGGGGTGGTTTAACAAATCATTATATGGGTAAAATACTAATCGAAAACATGGAATTCTACGCTTTCCATGGCCATTACCACGAAGAGCAGATAGTTGGCAATAAGTTCCTTATAGACCTTATTATTGAAACCGATCTGGAGCCGGCTGCCGGAAGCGACAGGCTTGAAGACGCAACAGATTACCAGCTTGCCTACAGGGCGGTTAAAGAAGCCATGGAGCTTAAATCCAACCTTCTTGAGCATATTGCGGGACGCATTCTTGATTCCCTCTATGATAAAATGGGCGGGATTACAAAAGCCACAGTTAAGATTCGTAAGATGAATCCCCCCATGGGCGGGCATATTGGCTCGGTTGGTGTGGAAATGAGCAGGTAGGCAATTTTGACTTGACACGGGTTATAGTTTTTTGTAACTTATTGGGGCTGATTTGGCTGGTCAACAAGAACTATTACCTATGGTTAAAATATGTTCCATATTATTTGTCTTATTACTGGCAACCCCGCTTTTTTCCCAGGATTTTGAGAGCGTAAAGGATCCCCCCTTGTTCGAAAGACTGCCGGGATTTACCATATACGATTACACCCTTACAGATTTCGGTGCCTACCGTTTCTGTGATGAGAATGGTAATAACCTGATTGTTGAAGGCCAGATTAGCTATTATTATTATGAGTGCGAGGGAGAGATTGATCCTCAGAAGATTGTCTCCAAGTTTGGTGAAGCCGTTAAAGCAGAAGGAGGAAAGATATATGGAGATGACCCTAACCAGAAATTCATGGTTTATAAATCGGGGGATATTACAACCTGGATTGATCTTTTTGCCGAAGATTTTTATTATACACTTAATATAATTCGCAAAGCAGAAAAATTAAGTAAGATCGAGCCGGGTGACCTTAAAAAAAGTATTGATGAAAAAGGCTATGCAATACTTTATTTCAATTTTGACAGGGCTGAATGTGTCTTAAAGGAGGAATGCAAACCGGTTATTGATATGATAGCAGGGACTATTAAGCTCTATCCGGGTTCACAGTTCGAGCTTCATTCATATACTGATAATATAGGTATTTCCGATAATAATCTCCGGCTTTCCCTGAGCAGGGCACAGGCAATTGCCGGCAAGCTGGCTGAGCTGGGTATTGATGAGTCGCTTCTTTCAGTAAAAGGTTTTGGAGAAGAAGACCCTCTTGCAGACAATCAGACAGTTGAAGGCAGGGCCCTGAATAACCGGATTGTACTTATAAAGAAATAGTTGTTTTTCCAAACCAATCAAAAGCAGTTTTGTTATACTATGAAGAGGAATATTTTTTAGCCTCATTAGTATCGGTTTATTATGGGCCATGGACATCATCATAAGACCAATGAAAAGAAAACACTCTGGGTAGTTCTTATTACGGCTGCTACCATGGTAGTGGAGATTATTTTCGGAATGTTATCAGGATCGATGGCCCTGCTTGCCGATGGAATTCATATGGGATCGCATGTGCTGGCGATAGGACTGAGCTGGATAGCATATATTTATGTAAGACGCTTATCCCGCAAGAAAGATTTTGATGGGAGTCCGGAAAAAATACTCTCACTCTCCGGGTATAGCAGTGGTATAATATTGCTGATATTCGCCTTTGTAATAATGAGCGAAGCAATACATCGGCTTTCCAATCCCATTGATATTAATTACAGGGATGCTATTACAGTTGCATTTATCGGGCTTATAGTAAATATTATAAGTGCTTTTCTGCTCCATACCGATAAAAATAAATCAGATATAAACATCAGGGCAGCCTACCTGCATGTAATAGCTGATGCCCTTACCAGTTTATCTGCTATCCTGGGTTTATTTGCTGCAATGACCTGGGATCTTGTATTTGT
>JAZBNV010000026.1:0-4944 GCA_036350795.1 Marinilabiliaceae bacterium | reverse complement strand
CGAAACCTGTGCAGCAATTGCCAATGTATTCTGGAACTACAGGTTATTCCTTACTCATGGTGAAGCAAAATATATGGATATTGTTGAGCGATCAATGTACAATAATGTTCTGTCCGGCATCTCGCTTGAAGGAAATAAATTCTTTTATCCAAACAGGCTTGAATCAAGGGGAGGAGTAGAAAGGAGCGAATGGTTCAATGTATCCTGCTGTCCCACTAACATCACTCGCTTTATACCCTCTGTTCCCGGTTATATTTATGCAACAAAAGATGATGAACTTTATGTGAACCTGTATATCTCAAGCCAAGCAGGTGTTGAACTGAATTCCACACCTCTTACTCTTATCCAGGATTCTGATCTTCCCTGGGGAGGCAGGGTAAGTATAAGCCTAGATACAGAAAAGGATGTTTACTTCAAACTCAGGGCCAGGCTACCTGCATGGGCTTCCGACCGGCCGGTAACATCCGATTTATACAGCTTTGAAAAAAATGTATCGGAATCACCTCAGATCAGGGTAAATAATAGCATAATTGAATATACTGTAGTTGATGGTTATATGCTTATTGACAGGGTGTGGAACAAGGGCGACAGGGTTGATATTACTTTTCCATTTGAAATAAGGAAACTGCATGCACACGATTCTGTGCTGGCCAACAGGGGAAAGGTGGCATTACAGGCCGGACCTCTGGTCTATGCTGCCGAATGGCCCGACCAGGAAGATGGGAAAGTACTTAACCTGGTACTGGATGATAAGAATGATTTGAGTTTTGGAAGTGCTGAAATAATGGGCAACAGGATTATGACTATTGAAGGCAGCGGTCGCTCGTTGAAGTTAAACAGGGATGAAAGCCTTGAGAGCAAGAAGGTTGATATCACTGCTGTACCATATTTTGCCTGGGCCCACAGGGGCGATAGAGAGATGGCTGTCTGGATTCCAATTAGAGATGAGGCTGCAGTGCCACTTCACTATCCTACAATAGCCTCTGAAAGCAGGATTGAAGCATCCCACCCAAAAGCACAGCTCAAAAGTATCCAGGATCACAGAATACCGGAGAATTCAGGCTCCAGGGAGGAGACGAATTTCAACTGGTGGCCACTGAAAGATACTACAGGATGGATAAGCTATGAGTTTGCTAAGCCTGAGAGAATATCAGAATGTGAGATTTTCTGGTTCACCGATGCATACAGGGGAGGAGGAGTAGGTATGCCGGAATCATGGAAGATCTGTTATCGAAAAGGCAATATCTGGTTGCCGGTAACTGCTGTTAGCGATTACGAAATTAAGAAGGATGAAATTAGCAGGGTTAGATTTGAAGCTGTCAGAACAGATGCCCTTAGACTGGAAGTACTGATGGGCGAAAAATCCGCAGGTCTTTACGAATGGACTGTAAAATGAAAAACATGCCCGAATCTTTTGCAGATGTAGAGACGCAAAATGTTGCGTCTCAAGATAATAAAAAACGTGATCCAGATATCAGAAAAAATACACCTCTTCTATTGATAAAAACGTTGTAATCCGAAGTTTAACCGGATGCTCAATAACTATGCTAATATTGCTATTGATACTGGCTTCCTGCAAGCAGGACAATCAAAGCTACAGTATCCCCGAAAGACCCAATATCCTGTTTATTACAACAGATTATACAAGGGCTGCTGATTTGCCAATAGAGGGGCATGCTCCATTTTTAAAGGCCCCGGCTATAAGCAAGCTCTGTGAAGAAGGTGCCGTATTTACATGGCATTGCTGCGTTGCGCCAATCTGTATGCCATCAAGGGCGACTATAGTTACAGGACATTACCCTCATTCCCACTCCCTCTGGGATAATCGTTCCATACCAACCAGGCAGGAAGGCAGGCCTTTTCTTATAGACGATCTTAAAAAGGCCGGTTATAAAACCGCAGGAATTGGTAAAATGCATTTTCACCCCAGGTTCGACGATTATAATTATGATCTCAGGATTACACTGGAAGGGAAAGACCTGAACTACCAGGCAGATGATTATGAAAAGTACCTCGAATCGAAAGGAACAAGCAGGAAGGATCTAAGGAAAATTGGTGATGACGGGAAATGGCCAAGGGGAATGAGCTTTTTCGACTGGACAGCAGATGAAGAACTGCACCCGGACGTATTTGTTGGATCGCAGGCGGTGGAGTCTGTTAAAGCAGGCTTTCTTGACGGAGAAAAGCCCTGGTTTATGTGGGTCTCTTTTACCGGTCCGCATAATCCATGGAACGCTCCCGGGCGTTTAGCATCATACTACAGGGATATGGAAGACCTTCCTGCGGGGGAATTTGCTGACTCTGAACTTGAGACCAAACCAATTGAATATTCCCGTCACAGGTATGGGTACGGTGGAAACCTTTTCCATATTTATGATACCATGCCAGAAGCAGAACAGGCAAAAGTAAGAAAGGATCTGCGAGCCGGGCATTACGGACTTATTTCCTTAATTGATGAGCAGATCGGGGATATATTAAATGAGCTGGACAGAAGAAATCTCCTCGAAAATACAATTGTAATATTTAGTTCTGATCACGGATCAGCTTTATTTGACAATAATATGCTTCATAAGGGCTCCAGTTTTACCCGGCAATCTCTTGTTCCCTTTGTGGTATGGGGCCCGGGAATAATTAAACCCGGTATAAGAGATAATTTCACCACTAATGCTGATTTGTATTCCACTTTCCTTGACCTTGCAGGTTATACGGGAATTCCCCAGAATGAGGGCTTTAGTTTCAGGAAAATGTTAACAGACACTGAAGCCTCGATCAGGGACTACGCAATTATTGAAAGCACCATGGTAACCTCTGTTATGACAAAGGAATGGATCATGGGAATTCACCATATTTCAGGCCAGACTGATCTCTACAGTCTCCGGGATGACCCGATGTGTTTATATAATCTCGCCGAAGATAGCCGCTATGCAGATGTTATATCCGAACTCAGGGATGTAATTGTAGATTGGCGAAAATCACTACCTTCAGGCAATCAGGTAGGAGATGACCCCTATACATGGTTTGGTGAGCTGGGAGATACAAATATTGTCAGTAAATATTTTACTGGTTATATAAATGAGTACAGGGCTCTGGCAAACCTGCCGGACGAAAGACCTGGAATAACAGGAAAAGCAGCACAGGAAATTATTGACGCTATAGAAAATAAGTAAAGGCAGAATTCCCCGGAAGGATTATGAGCCATAACAAAAGATTCAGTTGCATGAAAGTACCAGGAAAAACAATAATACTTAGATGCCTGTTTCTTCTTCTTCCATTGAGCAACTGTATTAATGGACAGGACCTTAAGTTCATACATTATACCAACAATGATGGTTTGCCCTATTCGGCTATAACTGATTTTGTACAGGATAACCATGGCCTGATGTGGGTAGGTATGAGGAATTCATTATGCCGCTTCGACGGATACGAATTCAGGGAATATTTTCCCTCAGATTCTGCCGGCTACAGGGTGCCACTCAGAATCCCCAGGCTACTGAAAGACAGCTATGGCTCTTTGTTTGTTACAACTTCAGATTCCAGGTTGTTCGGGTATGATGATAAGCTGGACAACTTTTATGAATTAAACCTTCCTCCTGGTATAAAGGGATATTCTTCTGTTAAGGTTGCCCGGAGTGGAGGTTTCTGGGTACTTAAAGAAGGTAAAATATACCACTATATCCCCGGAGACCTGTTCTGCACCGCATTGGAAGATATATATAGCTTTGTATCACCTGAACTGGATGGAGAACAGGTTGCCAGGCTTGTTGAGTCAGATGAGTTTCTTTACCTTCTGCTGCATGGTGGCAGTATACTCAGGATAAACAGCGAATTTAAAATCTCGGAGGAATTTAAGTATTCAGATTCGGTAAACGATCTGGCTGCAGAGGGACTTTTTCTTGCCGATGATTTTGGCAATCTCTGGCTTGCTGACGACAGGGAAGGACTTTTCAGGGTGTCAATAAATAATAAAGAGGTAGAACTTTTCTCCTCTGCATCAGAAGGCAGCAAGCGGATTTTGCACAATATGGTACGCAGTATTACATATGACAGGCTCAACAGGTTATGGATCGGCACTGAGAATGGACTAAATATCTGGGACCCGGCTGAAAAAACCATGAAAGCCTGCAGGTATGATTATACTAATCCGGATGGTTTAAACTCTAATGCAATATACAGGCTGTTTACCGACAGTAATGGGAATGTCTGGGTAGGAACTTACTTTGGCGGAATTAATATCTGGTATTCGGGCGAGGAATTTTTCTCAATAATCGAACATGGCTTAACAGATTATAACCTCTCGGGCAAGCAGGTTAGCTGTATTACCGAAGATACTTCAGGTAATATCTGGGTTGGACTGGAAGGGAATGGTTTTAATATAATTGATGCAGAGTCAGGTAAAATAACAAAGTATGAGCATGATCCTTCTCGTAATAGTCTGAGTTACAATAATGTACATGCAATACTCCATGGTCCCGACTCCAGGGCTTATATTGGTACCTACACGGGTGGCCTGAATATTTTCGATCCCTCTGATAAAACATTCAGTACCCTCTCAGGTATTTCAGCAGGTCCGGTGTCAGGCAATATATATTCGCTTCTGCAGGCAGGTGATTCAATTTTAATTGGTACTGAAGATGGGATTCTTGTATTGAATACCAGTTCCCGGAATGTAAGTGAGTTCTTTCCGGAGGTTTTTTCAGGAGAGATTGTGGAGTCACTATGTATGGTGGATAATGAGGTTTGGATATCTGTCAGGCATTCTGCTTTTGTGTGGAATATAATTACGAACAGCCTGGAAGAGATAAAACTGTATGCACCCGGAGCTTCTATTTCTTTTATAAGCAGTGATTCAAAACAGAACCTGTGGTTTGGTGATAGTTATTCAGGCCTCCACAGGTACAACAGGGAGGACAGCAGTTTTGATAGTTATAACTACGCCAACGGCTT
>JAZBNV010000025.1:0-3729 GCA_036350795.1 Marinilabiliaceae bacterium | reverse complement strand
ATCAGATATTGTAAATATTGTGTCATTCTGTTTTGTATCTATATATAGCATTTCACCTGATTTATAGATAGTCGGAGAAATCTGATAGCCCATAAACTTATCCGTACCTTCGATTGGCACTCTAGTAAATATATCACAGGGTAGGAGGTATTTATTCAGAACATTCCCGTCTCTGTCAAGAATGGCGTAATTATAAATCCCTGTACTGTCTTTTACAGACTCACGATAGGAAACGCATATTCTGCCGCCTGAGATTATACCAAAGGATGCTATATCCTCTCCATTAATGTCACCATAATAAGTACCATCTATTCCATACCTTCTTATTTCTCCCCTGAAGGAATCAAGTATTAATAATTCATCCTTATCATGATCATAGTTAAATAAACAATGACCAGAATACTCGCCTGGTCCACGACCTATCTTTCCAACTGACCTTAAAAAACTCCCATCCCGCTTAAATACTTTCAGCGGTCTATCCTCTTCAGCAACAAAAATATAGCTGGATGTACAACTAATACCCGTATAACTATGCCCAATAAGAGATTTTTCCGTGGTTTCCAGCCTTATATATTCTATCCTGTCAATAATCTTTGAGAGTTTCATTTCTCCCGGATTATTTATTACCTCTTCAAGGTTTATAATCCCGTTATCAGTGCTATTCTCCCTGCCACAGGAAGCCAGGAAGATGCAAAATGTTAAGAATACGGCCCATTTCATTTCCATAATTATTTTGGTTTAAACAATAAGGTTTTAACCACCTCCGATAATTATAGTTCTGCCTTGCTATAGTCTCGAATCGCTTATTGGTCTCCGGCAATAAGACCCTCAAAGCCCTTAGTCTTCGCTCTCAGCTTATATATCCAATTCTACTCTTACAATTATATTTTCAATATCTTCAGGATAGTTTATTAGTCTTTCAAACAGGTCCGGATTAGTACATTTTCCAGAGTCGTATAACTCCGGATATTGTTCTAATAAATAAGGAAACATATTCATCAGGAATGTATTTCCGTCGGTATTGGACACAGAAAAACCAGGATTGGATTCAACTATCCTTGTCTTACCAGTATTTAAATTAATAAGAGCCAGATAATTCACCCAGTTAAAACTAAAACTCAGGATTCTGTTTTTCTCCGTTTCTGCGTAATCGAAATGCAGGTACTGCTTATCACGATCCAGTTCTCTCCCAATACCAGAGATGGAAAAAACATCTTTATCAAAGTTAAACACTATATCAGGTATGATTTTGTCTTTATCTATCAGAAAAACCGTATCACAGAAAAGGGATAAAAAGTAATCTCTGCCAAAGTTAGACCTGAGCCTCCCACTCTGTCCCAACAGCATACCTCCTTTTTCACTTTGAAGAGGAAGGCTTATTTTCTTTTCCAGGATTTCGAAATTCTTGTTTGTCAGTATCAGATTGTAGTCAAAGTTCTTTTCACCCGAAGGAAATATTCTTGAAAATGCGAAGTTACCATTATTAGTTTTATGTATTAAATCAACCCCGAATTCTAACTTTTCAGTTCTTTTCAGCTCACCTTCAAGGTTGAAAAAGAAAAGAAGATTCCGGGCAGTCAGTATAATTTCTTTACTGGAATCATCATAGTAAAAGTCACTCAGGTAAACATATTCATCAGGGCCCCTGCCGGTTCTTTCTATAATATTAAGAAATGCTCCATTACTGTTAAAAATCAACACCTTGTTTTCATCCTTAATAAAATACATATTATCCTTGTATACAATCTTTTCAGCGTAGGTAATATGAGCCTCAGTACAGGTATCCAGTTGAATAAGCTCAAAGTTCCTGATCAGGTCTTCGATCTTTCCATCAGCCATTTTATAGCTAATTTCAATTTGCTGTACTTCTGGTACCTGTTTAGTGGAACAGGAAACCATAAAGATGCTTAAAACCAAAAAAACTGTCCTTTTCATTTTCATCTTATTAAATAATCTCAGATCAACCTGGCAATAATTTCGACTCCCACTTTCTCATCTACTCTCCCACCCTAAACCTCTAAACCTCTCAACCTCTAAACCTCTCAACTTCTCAACTTCTCAACTTCCCATTTTCTCTCCCTCTCTCCTCTTCTCTGACTCACGACTCACTTCTCTCTACTCTGAGCCCTGAGCCCCTGCCTTGCCTCACTTCAGATACACAAGCATCAGAACCGGGTTATCATTCTCACTCAGATCTGCAATCATATCCAGGAGGGCTGCCTTCTGTTCCGGATCAGTCTTATCATTCTCTCTTATCCTTTTTTCTAATTCTCCTGACATAAACTGGTGTGGGGGAACAGGCATAAAAAGGATACTGTCATTTGCAGCGGCCCGGGGCCAGAAATCAAGACCGCCATCAATGTCGTTAATAATTTCACTCTCAAAATTATCTTCATCAACAAGAAAGTGCCCGCCAGCATTCCTGCGATCATAGATCATATTATACCTGCCTCCACCAGAAAAATCCGAACTGGCGATAAACAGCTTATCCCTCGCTTCAAAGCTGTTTACAAACCGGTAGCCTTTACAATTCTCCTGAAACGCCGAGCCGGGAACTTCAGGCCTGTAATCCTGTGGCAATTTAAATCCACCCAGGTCGACCAGGTATTCAGGAGTAATAGAATCGCCCCTGGCATGGTAAACAGTATCATTATACATCGATTTCAAATAAGAATCGCCGCCATAAAAATAAAAAGGGTAAAAAAGGTGGTACCCGACTGTCATCACACCACCGGTTTTATTCTCCCATTTATAGTGATTCTTTACCACTGCGGTAGTATCGCCCTGGCTATTTACCAGCATAAACATATAGTCCTCATAACCATTGGCACAATAATCGTACAGGATAAGCTGTCCCCCCGGCCTGGCTACTATATTCATCACATCATCAACCTTCCTGTTCTCAACAAACTCACCGTCATAATTAAAGAAATACAGCTTCCTGGCCCAGTTAGTATGTACAACCAGCAATTGTTCCTCATCAATTACGGATAATATCCTTATAAGACCAATCTCGCCCGGGCCACGACCATATTTGCCAATCTGCTTTATAAAGTTACCCTGCCTGTCAAACTGGAGGATAAACTTCTTGTTATCGACAAAGATATAGTCCTTAGTAAATTGATAATCTGCCCTTGGATGAAGAAGGCAGTTATCATTGGTTTCCAGTTTAATATATTCTATACCAGAAGCCAGGTCAGACAATAATACCATCTCCGGGTTATCCAGTATGCTTTCATAATCCACCACGAAAAAATTATCGCTGTCGTAGCTGTCAGCCACTTCCTCTGTCCCCCTTCCGCAGGAGGCCAGGGTAATGCTAAAAATCAATAAAACTGTCCATTTCATTTTCATCATATTAAATAATCTCAAATCAATCTGGCAATAACTTCGACTCCCCTGGGAGTCGCACCCGGGTAACAAAAGCAGTTACTTGGACTAATTCCGCGGCAACTAGACCCTCTAAGCTATTCAAAGCTGTTTGCCGCGGAACTTTGTGTAAGATTCCTCTTAACTACCCGTGTGCGACCCCTACAGGGTCGATATATTCATAATTTCCAACTCCCAATTTCCCAACTTCTCATCTTCTCCCACTCTCCCATTCTCTACCTAATAACTCTCCCCTTAAAGTCCTTCGCTCTCAGCTTATATATCCAATTCTACTCTTACAATTATATTTTCAATATCTTCAGGATAGTTTATTAGTCTTTCAAACAGGTCCGGATTAGT
>JAZBNV010000024.1:0-6991 GCA_036350795.1 Marinilabiliaceae bacterium | reverse complement strand
GGCTGAATGTTCTCTTCGTTTACTGTCTGGCATACTCCCTGGAAATACCTGCTGTATCTTGTTGCATTTGTGTTGGTACCACCGGTAACAACAGTTTGAGTTCCATAGTCAAAATGACCACTAACGCCTTCAAATACAATCATATCATCCTCAGGCCTGTCTTCCTGGTGCTTAGCCATTCCGTAATAGGTAAGATAATGATCGTCAAAGTTCATTACCAGTCCGCCCTTTTTAATATCAAGCTGTGCGATAAGGGTAAAGCCTTTATACCTGAAGGTATTTCTCAGACCGCCAATCCAGTCGGGGGCAATATTACCCATTACCTGCCTGCCTCTTGGATCAAGAATTGGTGAGCCAAGTGTGCTTGCGTCATCACTTAGTACAAGATTGCCATCATCATCCCTAAGGAAAACATAGCCATAAAGTACAGGGAACTCTTCTCCTACTATAGCCCATCCTGAAGAACCAACATCAACAGGCTCATCATTTGTTCCAAGCCTGTCTACAATTCCCTTATCAGTAGACCAGTTAAGAATTACATCCCATGAGAAATCCGGAGTTTTAACCGGTGTGCCGGAGAGGCTCAGTTCAACACCTTTGTGTGTTATACCCCCGATATTTATTATGCCGTTGGAGTAACCTGTTGAACTCAGCAATTGCTCACTGATAATCTGGTTTTCGCTCCAGTTTTTATAGTATGCTGCGTCAAGTGCCAGCCTGTTCTGGAAGAACTTCAGATCGAAACCAAATTCCATTTCATGCTTATTCTCGTTTTCCAGTCCCGGGTTAGGATAACTGTTGTCGGGCAGGAAACTACTCTGTCCCTGGAATGGCCATGTAACACCGTCTCCACCGGCCTGCGATAATACAACGTTGGTTGCATATGCTCTTGGAGGACCACCCACTTTACCATAACTGGCCCTGAACTTACCAAAGGTCAGAACAGTCTCATCAGGTATAAGTTCAGAGAAAATAAAGCCAAGACTGTGGCTTGAGTAAAAGAAATCGTTGGTCAGACTTGATACCCAGTCATTTCTTCCTGAGAAGGTATAATATAACATACTCTTATATCCTACCCTGGCTTCGCCGAACATTGACCACGCCCGGTACATACCACGGTATACACTTGCAGTGTAGGAAGATACGTTACTTGAATTAAACAAACCTGGTACAAGAATACCCGAACCATCAAACCTGGAACCTTTCCAGGAGTTCTGAACAATATTGTGTCCAACCATTCCGGTTACGTTAAAATCACCAAAGCGGTTATCATAGGTAAGCATCTCCGTAGATTCTATATCCCTTGATATGTCGGTGTCCTGGTTGAAATATCCATTCACCTGGGCAAGACCTCCCTTATCGAAGAAATATTCAGTATCTGCTGCGGTATTACTGATCCCGGTTACGGTACGCAGTTTAAGTACCGGTAAGATTTCGTATTCTACCGATACGCTACCTACAAAACGTTCACGACCATATTCCCTTCCTGATGCGTCAAGCGTGTACAGGTAAGGATCACGGCCTCCACCACGATATAGCCTCAGGTCGCCATCCTCATCATAGATCGGGTAAGGATTCCATGATGCCGGCGAAGCCATAAGGGTATTCATAAAGGAACTGTTGCCGTTACTTTCTTCAAGACGGCGGCCTTTTGAGGTGGAATACATAAAGTTACTTGATACTGTAAGTTTATCAGTAAATCTGAACGAGGTATTGGCATTTATTGAAGTCCTGTCATATCCAAGTCTCTTTACAATCCCGTCATTGCCAAGGTTTGTTGCAGACACAAAATAAGTTGCTTTCTCATTTCCCCCGTTAAAACTTACGTTTGTTTCGCCGGTATAACCTGTTTCAAATACCTGCCACCTGTCGTAGGGTGTAATTCCAAGATCAGACATTTTTGGTCCCCAGCTTGTTGAGGTATACCTGGTATCGCCATCAACATAAGTATATGCTCCATCTTCATAGACACCCTGTGCCCATGTATTTTGAAGGGGAATCTCCCATATCTTGTCAAAAGTTGACGTATGTGAGACAATAACCTGCGGCCTTGAGTTAAAGGATCCTGACTTGGTAGTAATAAGTACCACACCATTGGCAGCCCTGTTTCCATAAAGAGCAGAAGCAGCAGCCCCTTTAAGAACACTGATATTCTCAATTGAGTTAGGATCGATATCGTTCAGACCAGAAGACACTGTCCTGTTATCAGCATCATAAGGCACACCGTTTACAACATAGAGAGGCTGGTTATTGTTATAACTGATTGATGATCCTCCACGCAGTACTATCCTTGATCCGCTACCGGCCTGGCTGGAGGTAGACTGGATAGTCATTCCGGGTATTTTACCATTTAGTGCCGATGTAAAACCTGTTGATTTTATCGCTGAAATCTCCTCGCTGCCAACCTGGGCAGTAGCATAGCCAAGAGCTTTCTTCTCGGTACGGATGCCAAGGGCTGTAACAACAACCTCTCCCACCGCTTCAAGCGAAGATTCCATAACCACATTAATAGTAGATCTTCCGTTCACCTGGATTTCCTGGTCGGCATAGCCAATAAAGGAAAACAGAAGTATGGCATTATTGCCAGGAACGGTTATCGAATACTTCCCGTCAATGTCTGTCGACACTCCGATAGTAGTTCCTCTTACAACTACCGATACACCGGGCAACACTCCTTCATCCTGAGCAGATGAGGTAACTGTTCCGGTTACTACAATCTGTGCAAACAAGGTCCCCCCTGCAAACACTAATACCAGCATAGCCATCAAGAGCTTCCTGGTCCATTTTTCTTTCATAGTTTGTAATTTAGGTTAAGTTAAAGGATTAATTAAAATAAAAGTAACATATACACTTATTTGGTCAAAAAAGTGATTCACTAAATATCATTAATGAATCCATGAATTAAAGTTAATTAATTTGCCTTTCCCGCTGAAAAGTAGCAATTATTTATACATAATCGACCAACATACTATATTTTTTTGAGAAATACCCGGGACATTAATATGTTTTACAATATAAAAAACGGCCCTGATCAGATAATTCTGTACTGCTCAGCAAGCAGGAAGAGGCATGCGACTGACTGAATATCAGGAGCACCCGGACTATGTTAAATCCATGAAATAAGGAAGTTAACAGGAAAATATACTAAATATAATTATTAACAAGCATCTCGAAATATTCCTGCCTGCCGCTTATCATTTCCGGTTCACCGGAGCTGACTGCAAGATCCCGCAGGTGCCCGATTGTTAATTCTCCTTTCTCAAACAAAGCTCCTTCACCACTGTCAAACGAAGAATATCTTTCTTTTCTGAGCTTAAGGTAGCCGCTATCAGTTAAAATGCTGTGTGCTATCTTTAAAGACCTGGCAAAGGTATCCATACCGGAAATATGTGCAATAAATATATCTTCGGGGTGAGTAGAGTTTCGGCGGATTCTTGCATCAAAGTTTATTCCTCCGTTAGTAAATCCGCCTGAATCAAGAATAACCATCATTGCCTCGGTGACCTCGTATATATTTGTCGGGAATTCATCCGTATCCCATCCATTCTGGTAGTCGCCCTTATTGGCATCAATACTTCCAAGCAGTCCGGCATCTGCCGCTACCCGGAGTTCGTGCTGGAAGGTATGGCCTGCAAGGGTGGCATGGTTAACCTCTATATTTAGTTTAAAATCATCCTGCAATCCGTACTTATTAAGAAAACCGATAACCGTATCTGCATCGTAATCGTACTGGTGCTTTGAAGGTTCCATTGGTTTCGGCTCAATCAGGAAAGTGCCTTTAAATCCATTCCTGCGGCCATAATCCCTCGCAATGGTAAGCATCATTGCCATATGATCCAGTTCGCGCTTCATATCTGTATTATGAAGCGACATATAACCCTCCCGGCCTCCCCAGAAAACATAATTCTGTCCGCCCAGTGCAATAGTGGCATCTATAGCATTTTTTACCTGGGCAGCTGCATGTGTTACAACTGCAAAGTCAGGATTTGTTGCTGCTCCATTCATATACCTGGGGTTCGAGAAAAGGTTGGCTGTGCCCCAGAGTAATTTTATTCCACTTTGTTTCTGCAACTCTGCTGCCACCGGGATCATCTTATCGAGCCGCTTTTCAATTTCAAGGACACTGCCATCACCCACCATGTCCGTGTCGTGAAAACAGTAGAAAGGAGCACCTATTTTGGAAATAAACTCAAATGCTGCGTCAAGTCTCATCTTTGCTTTGTCAATTTCATCACTGATATCCTGCCAGGGAAAGATCCTTGTTGCAGACCCGAAAGGATCACTGCCGTCGCCACAGAAAGAGTGCCAGTAGGCAACTGCAAAGCGAAGGTGGTCCTTCATCGTTTTTCCACCTACCAGCTCATTTTCATTGTACCATCTGAAAGCAAGGGGGTTCTTTGACTCTTTTCCTTCAAATTCAATCTTGTTGATGCCTTTATAAAATTCCATTTTATTATTCTTTTATACCTGTTTTTAATTCAAGTTTATTCTTCCATTCCTGGTAAAGTTCGTTGTATATCTGCCCCAGGGCACTGTCAGGTTCATAAACACCTACCCTTTTAAGCGATTCAAATGCTTCGTCCACAGAGTTATAGTATCCACAACCATAAGCTGCGGCCCTGGCTGCACCAAGTGAGCCATCAGTATTATAAATATAAACAGGTGCACCCGAAATTGCAGCTACAATCCTTGCAAAAAGAGGGCTGAGGAACATATTCGCTTCGCCTGCCTTAATACTGCTTAAACTAACTCCCATCTGCTTCATTATATCAAAGGCATACCTGAAAGAATAGGCAATTGATTCCTGCACTGCCCTGTAAATATGTCCCGCTTTGTGAATATTGAGGTTTATACCTTCTATAGATGCTCCGGGCTCCAGGTTTTGTAATAACCTTTCAGCTCCATTACCAAAGGGGAATAACTTCAGTTCGTTACTACCTGGCTGCACTTCCTCTGCCAGGCTGTTCATATAAGGGTACGATTCTGCTCCGCTAAGTCTCTTAAACCAGGAATTCATTATTCCGCATCCATTTACACAGGCAAGTATCCCAATTCGCGGATCTTCAGGACTGTGATTTACATGAGCAAACATATTTACCCTGAAAGCGGGATCGGGTGTAATGCTTTCTGCTATTCCATAAATTACACCCGAAGTGCCTGCTGTTGCAGCAAGCTCGCCAGGCCTGAATACATTCAGCGAAACAGCATTATTAGCCTGATCACCTGCACGGTAACTTACTTTTACACCGGCAGGTAAACCAAGCTCCCCGGCCATATCCTCCCTGATAATGCCCTGTATTGAAAATTCCGGGACAATCCCGGGAATAAGATCCATACTAAATCCAAAATAATCCATCAGGCTTTTGCTGACCTGGTGTTTACTGAAGTCCCAGAATATTCCTTCTGAGAGTCCAGTAACAGTTGTATTTATTTGACCTGTGAGCCTCATAGCCAGGTAATCACCGGGCAGCATAATCTTAAATATCCGATCATATTTCCCGGGTTCATTATCCTTTAACCATGCAAGCTTTGAGGCTGTAAAATTCCCGGGTGAATTAAGCAGGTTCTTTGTACAATATTCTTTACCTATACCTTTGAATGCCTCCCCGCCTATCTCAACCGCCCGGCTATCACACCAAATAATCGATGGCCGAATAACATTATGATCCTTATCAACAACCACCAGTCCGTGCATCTGGTAAGATATCCCGAGAGCTCGGATTCTGCCAGGGTCTACTTCCGCAGACTTAAGGCAGTTTGCAAGAGCTGTTTTAAAGTGCACGAACCATGTCTCCGGGTCCTGCTCAGCCCATCCCGGGCGAGCAGAATTAATCTTCATCTCTGCCTTAGGAGAAAAAGAAGTGGCAAGCACCTTAGCCCTGTCGGCGTCAAAAACTGACACCTTTACAGACGAACTTCCCAGGTCAACACCAATTGTAAGCATATTTGTAAATTACTAGAAATGATAAAATTAATAATTGCTATCAACTATTAAACTTAGAGAGGCAAAAAGTTTTATAATAGTCTAAAATTTCATAATTTGCACAGAACAATATAAGTGTAATAATTACATTTGATATAATAATAAATTGGAAATCCTAAATAGCAGTTTTCATATGAAAATTATCAGTATAAGCTTCTTTATTGTTTACCTTCTGCTGACATCATGTGCCCCGAAAAAAGAGAATCAACCCCTCACCGGGTCCAACTGGGGAGATCTGAGAAATGGTTCAGCAGAAGAAGTTGTATCATCAACAGTACTGCACTGGACACCCGAATCGGGACAGCGAAGTGCTCAACATTTTTATTCTTACGACGCAAAGGCAGGGACAAAAAGCCTGAGCATAAGCAGTACCACACCATTATCGGGCAGGTGGACTAACAAAGTCAACCTTAAGCCCTGGTCAAAGTACAGGTTTACAGGATGGATAAAAACTATTGACCTTGAACCATCAGGATCTATGGGTGCAGGCTTCAGGCTGGAAGGATTCACGCTGGAAATGCCTGAATTTAAGGGATCGAATGACTGGACTCAGGTATCTGTTGAATTTGAGACCGGCAATGAGGATGCCTGCACAGTAGCATGTATATTCAGCATGGACGGAAGGGCAACGGGGACGGTACTCTTCGATGATATGAAGTTTGAGCTTATATCAACCGAAGATCTCAATCCTTCAATAAGTGTTGATCTTGCCGATCTGAAAGAACCAATGTCTGATTATATTTACGGGCAGTTTATCGAGCACCTGGGAAGGTGTATTTATGGCGGGATATGGGCCGAGATGATTGAAGACCGGAAATTCTTTTTTGCGCCCGGAGACCGTCAATCCCCATGGAGTTTTTCAGGTAATGAATCCAACCTGCTGATCGACATGAATACGCCCTATGTTGGTGATTTAAGTCCCGTACTTAAGGTAAATGAATCAGCCGATAATAAACTGCTACAGGAAAACCTTGGTTTAAAGGATGATGTATCTTACAGTGGCAGGAT
>JAZBNV010000023.1:0-3810 GCA_036350795.1 Marinilabiliaceae bacterium | reverse complement strand
GCATGGAGCATGGGGCGTGGAGCATGGGGCATGGGGTTTCCGCCTGTCGGCGGATGGGGAGGGTGGATGGCTTGAGTGTGAGTTAATTTCAAACAAATTGCCGTGGGTGGTGTTTATCTGGTACAACAAATAAAATTTAAGGATATGAAAAAGAATATGGGAACTGCCGACAGGCTTATAAGGGTAATAATTGCAGCTCTTATCGCGGTATTGTTTTTAACAGGTGTTATTGAAGGCACACTGGGAATAGTATTGCTTGTACTGGCCGGTGTATTTGTTCTGACAAGCTTAATAAGAGTTTGTCCGCTGTATATACCCTTTGGCATCAGGACCTGCGCCAGGGAGAAATAGGGGCAGGCTGCAGGGGCTATTACACTTCGTCCGCCTTAGCCTCCGGCGGTGGCGGACTACCTTACTGTAAAACAGTAATTAAGCCTGAGCGGGCTTGAAATTTTACTTTTGCAGACTGCCATCTGGCGTTATAGGAGACTATTTTATAAGTTTATATTCTTTATCTCTTTTTCAAAATAATCTAAATCATTATCAGTGAAATCGATATGAGTAACAAAACGAACCAGGTGTTTGCCGAAAGTGACACAGTATATATTTTTTTCTGCCAGGAGGTTTACAAAGCAGGTAGCTAAAATATTTTCCGGTAATTCAATAATTACAATGTTCGTTTCTATCGGATACACCTGTTTAATAAAGCTTTTTCCCTCGAGTATATGACCTATAACTTTAGCTCTAAGGTGGTCATCTTTTAATCGTTCAATATTATTATCAAGAGCATAAATTCCTGCTGCGGCAAGGTATCCTCCCTGTCTCCATCCGCCACCCATTACTTTTCTGAAACGCCTGCTTTTATGGATTAAGTCTTTAGTCCCGATTAACAAAGAACCAACGGGACAGCCTAATCCTTTTGAAAGGCAAAGGGAGATTGAATCAAATGTATTTCCATAAGTTTCTGGTGATATATTTGTCTCTGCCAGCGCATTGAATAGTCTTGCTCCATCAAGATGAAGCACCAGGTTATTGTTTTTACATAGATCTCTGATCTTAATAATTTCATTAAAATCGTAGATAGAACCGCCTCCCTTGTTGACCGTGTTTTCCAGGGATACCACTTTGCTTAGAGGCTGGTGAACATCATCCGGATTATTTATTGCATTTTCAACCTGTTGGGCTGTAATACGTCCCCTGTCTCCATTTAATGTTTTTACTGAAGAAAATGCATTTAAAGCTATTCCACCCCCTTCATACAGGTAGATGTGTGAAAGTTGATCACAAATAACTTCACTGCCAGGCGAGCAGTGTGACCGAATGGCTAACTGGTTTGTCATAGTGCCAGTAGGGCAGAACAATGCCGCTTCCATGCCAAACATCTCAGATACTTTACTTTCCAGTAAATTTATAGTCGGATCATCACCAAAAACATCATCACCTACTTCTGCCGACATCATTGCTTCAAGCATTCCCTGTGTTGGCTTTGTGACTGTATCACTTCTTAAATCTACTTTTAACTGTTTCATTTTTATCTGATTATAGATGTTTCGGTAAAATGTTAATGTTCGCTAAGGGAGATAGTATACAAAGTTAAAGGAACATGCTTTACACGCAAATAGTGCTTAGCCGTGTTGGTTTTTCTTTCTCTCTTAAGCTTCTTTTATTAATTATCCTAAAAGTACGTTTCGTTAAAAGACTTTCCAAACTCCATTTCCAGTTTCCCCGGCAGCAAGCCGGTGATCCCCTTGCTCCAGTTTACAGATAATTCTTTTTGGGGCTGGTGTGTAATGGACCAGAGTTTTTTAATAATATCATGTTGACATATGGCATATAATATGTATATTTGTCAACAAGCAACTATATACACACACAAATGGAGAACATCTTTGCTATACGATTATCATCTGCCCGCAAAATGGCTGGTATGTCGCTTCAGAAACTTGCTGATGCTTTAGGGAATGTTGTGACCAAACAATCTCTAAACAAGTATGAGCAGGGAGTAATGAAGCCAGATAGCACTTTGCTGGTAAAGTTGTCAAGCGTATTAAATGTTCCGGTGGATTATTTCTACGCTGAACCAAACGTGACCGTTGAACTCACCAATCCTGATTATCGGAAGCATTCCTCAAGAATCTCAGCAACCCAAAAAGCAGCTATTGAGGAAAAATCCAGAACTCTTCTTGAGAGATATTTGGAGCTTGAAAACCTACTCAATTTGGATGATAAGCCTTCATACTTCGAATACGATGAGGAAATTATTACCCCTTCTGATGCTGAAGTAGCTGCCAGGAAATTACGTGAAGATTGGGATTTAGGCTATGACCCTATTCCGGATGTTGTCGCCATGCTGGAAGATAAGGGTTATAAAGTCGTGGAAATTGGTGCCCCGGAGAAATTCGATGGCTTATCTGCTGAAGCGGATGGATTGAAAGTAATAGTTCTGAATGGCAATTTATTTGAGGGGAATAGTTGCCGAAAGAGATTCACTGCTTTGCATGAACTTGCACATCATTCTCTCAGGTTTTCAGAAGGTATGGAGCACAAAGCCCAGGAGAAATTGTGCCATGTCTTTGCCAGTGCAGTATTGTATCCTTCTGAAATGGCAGAAAAGGAGCTGCACTATGAACGGTTTCATTTCTACGAGAATGAATTAATCCTAATTAAGGAGAGATGGGGAATTTCAATATCAGCAATCTTTCAAACCGCACTTAGGTCAGGCATTATTAATGGTTATGTATTCAGAAATCTAAACATCAATTATCGTTCACGTGGGTATCACAAAGACAATAATGAACCCGGAATGTATTTGAGTCAGGAGAAACCAGTGCGTTTCCTGCGCCTGGTCTACTTTGCTCTTGGAAAGGGATTAATATCTGTAAATGAAGCTGCTTATTACACTGGGAATAGTGTTTGGGAATTTCGAAAATCTATGAAGCAACTGGCATGAAACTGATAATAACAGATACAAACATATTGTTCGATATTATCAGTATCGGAGCATTGCCAGAGTTCTTTAGTCTGGATTATGAGATATGTACAACTGTGTTTGTTATTGAAGAAATAATAAGATCAGATCAAAGAGAAGAAATAGAAGTTTTCATCAGGGCAAAAGAGATAAATGTTATAAACTTTTCTGCTGAAGAAATTGATAAGATTTACGGCTTTAAAACAGAAAAGAATTTCAAAGGTATTACTGATAAATCTGTTCTCTGGAAATCTCTGGAGCTTGGATGTCCTCTTCTGACAGGTGATAGAAAATTAAGAATAGAAGCAGAAAATCAAGGTGTACAAGTGCACGGATCGATATGGGTTATTAGTAGTCTTGTTGAGAAAGGGCTTATCGATAAAACGAAAGGAATTAAGCTGCTGGGATTACTAAAAGAAGTTAATTCCAGTTTACCATTTGAAGAAATAGATAAGTTAATAAGGTTATATAAAAAATAAACCGGAGTTTATGGGAAACTCCGGTCAGGAGAAAGAATTGAATTGGTCTCATGGTGCTGCAGGGGGTACCTCACTTCGTTCGGTGATCCCCTTGCTCCCGTTTAGCAAATAAGCACTGCCATTTGCCAGGGGCAAGCTGCAGGGGGTACCTCACTTCGTTCGGTGATCCCCTTGCTCCCGTTTAGCAAATAAGCACTGTCATTTGTCAGGGGCAAGCAGGGGGTACCTCACTTCGTTCGGTGATCCCCTTGCTCCCGTTTAGCAAATAGAAAACAAACACTCGTATGGCGAAACGCAGGGGGTACCTCGCTCCGCCCGCCTTAGCCTATGGCAGTGGCGGGCTTCGTTCGGTGATCCCCTTGC
>JAZBNV010000022.1:0-4043 GCA_036350795.1 Marinilabiliaceae bacterium | reverse complement strand
TTTTCCAGGTAGTCGAACTGAACTGGCTGAGGGCACTCCATAGGATTCATCAGCCAATCTGCTGTAGGTTTAGAAATTTTTCTCATAGCACTGATTCTTTTGGTTATTATTGGTTATTTAAAAATTCATTCTTAGCTGTAATATCCTTAAACTGCGGAGATGAGCTGATCCAGCTAAAATCAGGATCCAGCAGTACAATGTGAACAGAGAAGATGGATTTCATTTCTGATAGCCTGCCGATCAGGCCGACGCACAGATCATATTTACCTGTGAGGGCATAAATCCTTGCCAGGTCAATTAACCTGTCAGGCCCTAACAAGGCATCATCCTGAACAGAAGTAAGCCTGACAGCTTTTTCTCCGTTCTCAATTGCCTCATCTGTCAGCCCTCTTGCAGCATAAGCAATCCCGAGTTTACTATATGCATCAGAATCTTCAGGGTCATATAATATTTTATCCTGGTAAAATTCTATAGCCTTTTTATAATATTCCTGAGATTGCATCTTTAGTCCGGCCAGATTATAAATTTTTGCTTTCATCAGCAAATTATTTCCCTGGATCTCCATACCCTCCGGGAATGCCCTTTCAATATTTACAAACGCGCTATCGATCTTGCTCTCATAAACATCCAGTTGAGCGATGTTTTTATAGTAACGATTATTGTTCAGGTTCTTTGTTTTAAGCAAAATATTCCTGGCTACAGCAACATCACCCGAGAGTAATAAGATTGATTCGGCTTTATTTTTATAGGGAGCTTCCCAGTCGGGGTTGATTAGAATTGCCCTGTCATGACATTCTATTGCCTTTGAGAAGTCATGTAGATAATCGTATGACAATCCAATATTAGTAAGGTAGAGTGAGCTTACTGATCTGCTTTTGAGCACTTTCTCACTTAAAGAGATAACACTGTCCCAATGCCCGAGTCTCCTTTGAATAAGTGTAAGGTAGAATAAGATATCCGCATTATCCGGCTCGCTTTCTGAGGCCCTTTCAAAATGAATAAGTGCATTCCGGTAATCTTTCAACCCATAATAATAATAAAAGCCAAGAGCGACGATTGCTTCCGGAAGGTTTTTATCTAATTCAGAGGCCTTTCGAATATCCTCCCTGCACCTGTTGAGGTAACTATCGTCATAGTAAGTTGTATAAATACCCCATGAAATTGTTTTTGCACGGTTAGCATAAGCTTCTGCAAAAGCAGAGTCAAGCTCAATTGCCATGGTATAAAAATTGCAGGCCTCATCAAAAGCTGAAAGGTCGGTATGCCTGATTCCCATTTCATATAATTGCATCGCATTCTGAGCAGTAATATTGGCTTTCCATGCTAAATATGCAGCCACATCCGAGTTTGGAGTTTTATTGATCTTTTCCCTTTCTTCAAGCGACAGAAAAGTCTTTAATCGACGGGCAATATCTTTCGATATTTCCGGTTTTATTACCGCGACTTCAGACCATCTCGACATACTGTATTCATTGCTCCAGATTACTTTCTCATCAGAAGCATTTATCATTTTCAGTGATAGTAAATTAATACTGTCAATTGTCCATGCCTGCCAGTCGATAAGTAATGAGGCACCAAGTTCCCTGCCCATTTTTGCATAAGACTTATTTTCCTTTAGATATTTTTTTGTGCGATTCCAGGGCAAAATATCCAGGGTATCAATCTTGTTCAGCCCTTCTGCTATCTGATCTCCTACAAATTCGAAAACCATCGCTTCATATCCGGGGGGCAGTATCCCTGTACAGGGTAATACGGCAATTGATTTTTCCAGATCCTCCATTTGCCTGCTCTTTATCCCATCAACCAGGTTGAATGACAGCAAACATATTATAATACCCACACTAATAAATGTAGATATCTTATAGGTTTTTAGTTCTTTCCCTCTAAAAGGAAGAACTTCTTCTTTTAAAGCTTTGGTTTTTGTTATTCCTCCGGGTGTAATATCAAATATCCACGAAAAACACAAAGACAATAAGAATCCTGCACCCAGTATCCATAATAGCCATACGGGAACTCTTTCAACTCCGATTGCATCACAAATTATTTCTGCTGCTTCAAGAATTAAAAGTGTTGAAGCTCCGTAATAGGCTATCCCTTTAAAAACCTTTCTCCTTGATAACTCATGCCAGAACCGCTTAAGCTTATAAAGCTTTATATTCATGGCCTTCCAAAATTAATTACTGACCTACCCGTCTAAAAATTTCGGAAATAATTATTACATATCCAAATAAATATTTGACTTACTGGCATTTGCTATATATTGACAGGAGATAATAAAACGCCGGGTAATTACGATTTGCACCTCATGTATGATGTAAGTCAGGCTAATTTTATTTTGCTTAAGTTCTTTTTCTTATGTAATTTGAGGATAGAACAATTTGTAAGCCGGTGTGTTTAGCCTATTATAAATCTTAAGAATATTTAACCAAAATCTATATATTATGAAAGCCCTTAAATGGATATTAATAGTAATTGTATCTCTTGCAGCACTTATTGTATTTATTGGTTTGCTGCTTCCCAAAAGACTTGTAGTTTCGGCATCTGCAGATATCAATATATCCACACCGGAGCTGTTTTACTCGGTGGCAACTTTTACGGATCGGCAGGCCTGGGACCCATGGCTTGAAACAGAACCGGAAGCAGAAGTTACGATATCTTCTCAGCCCGATTATGTTGGATCTACCTACGAATGGAAGGGTGAAAAACTTGGCAATGGCAGGATGCTTGTAGACTCGGTTTTTTATCCCTCATTTATTAAAAGCTCTATATGGTTTATGCCTGAAATGGAACCGGCTGAAGTAAACTGGCAACTTGAACCGGCAGAAAACGGAACAAAGGCAGTGTGGTCGCTGCATATGGAATCAGCTAATCCCTTTATGAAATTAATGAACAGGCTTATGAAAGGCGGCCTGGAGAAAAGCTTTGAGAAGGGACTTGGCAACCTGAAAACTTATATTGAGTCCGGCACATTCACACGGTCAAAGCTTGATGTTACGGGAGTAAAGGAATTCCCCGCCATGTCAGCAGTAATAGCAGAGGCATACGGTGTAAATATGGAGGTGATGTCGCAAACGATGGAAATGCTTTTTGGGATTGTAATGCAGGCAGTTACTGATAACGGGCTTACTCCTTCGGGTATGCCCTTCGCCTATTATTTCAATTACAACCAGGAAGCAGGTACAACAAGTATTAAAGCCGGAGTACCGGTTAATGATATAGTAAAGCTAAGCGGTGAGGCCCGAACAGAAACATTTAAGGCATTTAAAGGATTCAGTGCTTTACATACCGGACCATATACTGAATTCGAGCTATCATACGGAAAAATGATGGAGGAAATGAACAGGCAGGGAATAATGCCGCTAATGGAATCCTGGGAGTTTTACCATACTGATCCGGGAATGGAACCTGATGAATCCAGGTGGCTTACTGAGATTGTATTTATGATAGCAGAATAGTCTCAACTACCGGGAGAGAAAACATAATATCGTCCTGGCTGTCTTTAAAATCAGATTTTATAAGATCAGCCAGGGCTGGTCACTCCGGGAATATAACAGGTATGTTTTGCAGAGCTACCTGCTGAAGTGCTGAGATACGAATAGTTATCAGGGTTTTTTAATTAGTTTACTCATCCCCGGTCTTTCGTTATCGCGTTCCTTATAGCCAAAATTATAGTAGAATCCGGCAACGCCCCGGGCAGCCATAAGGCCCACAAAAGAATTATTATATGCCGATTCAGAAAGATAAGCTTCAATTGTATTCATTATCAGCTTACCTATCCCCCTGCCCTGGTATTCAGGTATTACAATAATATCCTGTACATAGAAGTAAATTGCCCCGTCGCCAACGACCCTGCCCATACCAATAAGCTTTTTATCATCATAGATTGTTACTGAAAAGAGGTCATTATTCAATGACTTTTCAACAACACTGTCTTCTATCTGGAACCAGTTTGTTGTATGCCTCAGTAACTGGTATTCTGCCACAGTTATTTTATTTCTGATTATCCTGTATCTGTCCATAATATGTAAAAATAATAATTCCTG
>JAZBNV010000021.1:0-10888 GCA_036350795.1 Marinilabiliaceae bacterium | reverse complement strand
TGATGTTGCCCAGCTATCCGGAACAGGAAGTCTGTCGGTCCATGTAAGACCGGCATCATATGATCGTTTATACACAATACCGCCTTTGCCGTGTCCCTTGGGGTATACACACAACATTGTTTTATTGTCTTCGAGCAATACAGTTGTCGGATGTCCCAGGTACTGTCCGGGCTCCCTGTCAACAATTACCTGCCTGAATTCATCTCCGTCAAGATCGATAAGGGGTAAATTAAAATAGGGGTATTCAGGTTCTTCGCCAGGGGCAGGTGCATAAACGGAATCAGTCTTTTCTTCAATTCTATTATTGCATGCAGAACAAACCAATACAAAACAAAGAGTTGCCAGTTTTATACGTCCGGATATTATCATTGTTCTAGTCTTTATTTTCTATTATTATAAAAAAGGCTACAGCAATTAATGACTGCAGCCTTTAAAACTAATTTATGAATCTAAAAATCATCACACTCCCGGTAGGCCTGTATTACTCTTTTTTCACCTTCTTCACCGGGAAATTTTCTTCCATGTTCCATGCAGAGCACCCCGTCATATCCTTTTGAATGCAGGTGCTTAAAAATATTTTTAAAATTAATTTCCCCGGTTGTGGGTTCTTTCCTGCCCGGGTTATCACCAAGGTGAAAAGCTGCAATCTCGTCCCAGGCCATATCTATATTCGGAATCAGGTTGCCTTCAGTAATTTGCTGATGAAAAATATCATCAACTATTTTAACTGATTTCCTGTTTACGGCTCTGCATATCTGGTAGGTCTGAGGTATTCCTGTAAGAAAGAGACCCGGATGACTTGATAGTGTATTCAGAGGCTCCAGCACTATGGTGAGTCCTTCTTTCTCCACAATATCAGCACACAATCTCAGGTTATCCACCACGTTTGCAGTCTGGTAATCACGGTGAAGACGCTCATCATACCTTCCCGGTACCACCAGGGCCCATTTAACGCCAGTCCTTTTTGCGCATTCAACACCTTCCTGCATCTTTTTCTTAATCATATCCCTTACTTCCGGCGTATTAAGAACAAAAGATGTAACACTGAAATCTGCATACAGCACAAAAGGGCCAAGGTCCATCTTCCGGTCGGCAAGTTCTTTTGCTATCTTTTCCTGTAGCTCAGGCGGTTTAGACATAAGGCTATTATCAAATACCGCCCTGAATCCCATGTCGTTACAGAACTTTATATTATCGATCGGGTCCTTACCGGCATGCTCCGGAAACATACCCAGTCCGGGTGCATACTTGAGTTTGAAGGGCTCATTGCCATAAATCTGCCTGCCTGTATTCTTAGCTGCTGCCATTACAGCAGGTCCTGCTGCAAGCATAGCGCCCGCACCTGCAGCTTTTTTAAGAAAACTCCTTCTGCTGGTATTCATAATATCACTTATTGAGGTTTATAAGCATCTCCCGCAACAGGCACTTCTTTCGGAATATCAACAGGCCCCATAACAAATACTTTTGGTCCGAGCTTCAGATCAGAATTCATCATTTCATCCCAGCTTGTTTCCTTCCCGGTATATGCAGAAATACGTCCCATTATTGCAACCATAGTTGATATTGCAGTATTTTCTGCCTCGTTAAAATGCTCACCGTTGCGTATTGCGGCAACCAGGTCAATATGCTCCTGGACATAGGGTCCCACCTTAATTTGGGGATTACCCTTATCATCCACACCCTGGTAAGTATATTCCCAGGTAGTATTCCCGTCGAGATCAAAAATTATATTCTGTGCATTCGTCGAGCCCCTTGTTCCCTGTATTCTTTCTGATACATTGCCTGCGCAACCATTAATCTGGCGACACATGCTATGCAGGTGCACTCCGTTTTCCATAACAAAGTCAACACTGAAATTATCAAACTGATCGCCTGTAACCCTGCGCTGCCTTGATCCAAAGCCTACAGCCTTTACGGGGTGCATCCCTGCGAACCAGTTGAAAACATCGAGGTTATGTACATGCTGTTCAACAATGTGGTCTCCTGACAGCCAGCACCAGTTAACCCAGTCACGTATCATATATTCCATTTCGGTCCAGGCTGGATTTGGGTCCTTATGCCAGAGCTTACCCCCGTTCCAGTACACATTACCACCCACAATCTCACCCATGGCACCTGCTGCTACCTGGGCATGGGTTGCTGCGTAATCTCTCTGGTGCCTTCTCTGGGTTCCCGTTACAACATTCAGACCCATACTGTCGGCCTTTTTTGCACTTGCCATAATTGATCTTGCCCCATCGGGGTCGACTGCCACAGGCTTTTCCATAAATACATGTTTTCGGGCATTCACTGCTGCAGCAAACTGCATGGGTCTGAAGAAAGGAGGTGTTGCAAGTATAACAATGTCGATACCTGACCCGAGTACTTTCTCATAGGCATCAAAACCCACAAAACAGTTTTCATCGGCCACTTCGTTGTTCATATCTTTAAGCAAACGCTGGCGGCAGCCTGTTAACCTGTCTTCAAACACATCCCCGAGAGCTGTAACTTTCAGATTCGGACCTGCAGAAAGAAAGTTAAGCGCAGCCCCGGTACCTCTTCCGCCGCAGCCAATTACGCCGGCTTTAAGCTCAGGCCCGTCAGGTGCCATATCAAGAAATTCAGGAATTGTGGCTTCTCTTATGCCATCAGAAGCGCATGAATTAATTAATGAAGGCATTACTGCCCCGGCTGCACCCACAGTAGCCGCTTTGCCTAAAAAGTTTCTTCTCGAAATATTTCTTTTCATAATAAGGTTGGTATTATGTTAAACAATTATAGATCTGTATTACCTGTATTTTCATCAAATTCACAAAGCACCCTGAAACCGACATGAAAGCAATCTGAATACCACCAGATACTTTTAGGTATCTGCGGATCTGTTCTCAGCCACTGGTCTGTTCTTGTATAATCGCGAGCGGCAGATCTGAGATTTCCTGCATTATCCCTGAATGATCCTCCCCTGATAACATGCTCATTTCCTTCCTTATCAAAAACCGGATTAATAAGCGGCTCTCCATATTGACTGGCAAGCAAGGAGTAAGCATCCTCGTGGTACAGGTCGGAACAATATTCCGCAACATTCCCCAGCATATTTCTTAATCCGAAAGGATTGGGTTTTACAAAACCAGGCTCCTGTGTTTTTGAAGGACTGTTTTCCTGGTATACAATATAGCTGTTTATAAGGCTTGTGTCATTCTTCCTGAACCTGGCAATCAACCCGCTCCTCTCGAACTTCTCCGGATCTCCTTCAAAGAAATAAGGCATTTCACTTCCTGCCCTGCATGCATATTCCCATTCGGCTTCTGTGGGCAGGCGATAGGTTTTTCCAGTAAGCTTGCTTAACCAGAGACAGTATGTTTCAGCTGCATGGTATGATATTGAAATAGCGGGTCGCTGACCCAGTCCCCAGTTCTGATCGGGCTGGCCATAAGGAGGGGTAGCCCCGCTGATAGCATCTGCTGCTACATCAACCCTCATTTTTTCCGTATCTGTTGATCTCCCTTCTGCCGAGGTCTGGGAATAAAACGCAAGGTACTCATCCCAGCTTACCTCAATTTCGCCCATATAAAAAGGATTTAATTCAACTTCAACCCGGGGTCCCTCGTCATCCTGCCTGAATGGTTCATCCTCCGGGCTTCCCATCATGAATTTTCCTCCGGGAATAGCAATCATATTGAAAGAGACCCTTGATCCCGGGATTTTTTCAGTAAATGATTTATGCTCCCTTACCTCTTCCGGCTCAGTATATAAGTCCATTTCCTTAGCTCTGCCCGAACCAAAATCCAGATTCCCCCCATGAGTATATCCCTCTATGTAATGACCGGCATTTAAATGACAGTTAATACAATGCAAATCATCGGTTTTTTCTGCCTGGTCATAATAAAGATGCGCTTCTTCGCCTTCACGGGATAATTCTGAAGTAAAGAGTGTTTCATGGCAATGCAGGCAGGCACTTTCCGGCACATAGCTTCTAGCAATTTCAAGTCGCGAACGCTCATCCCAGTCGAAAGAGTCAGGATCTTTTGTCCACTTGCCCCATATGTCCCTTGCTCCTGTCTTCACCTTCTCAGGCAGATGGCCTTCCCCTTTGGGAGGAAGGTGGCATTCAATACACTGGGCCCTGTCGCCCGACCTTGTAATGTAATGAACCGATTGCTTCCACGAGGTGGTAGCCTGCGGATGAATATGACAGGATGCACAGTATTCGCTTTCTGATGTATGTTTAACAGCTTTTGCCCCCCCTATAAACAATAACATACCGGTGAGTAATCCGGGTACAAAAAATAGCAAGAATTTCTTCATTAATCAGGTTCCTCTTTAACAAGCAATCAATATAGGCAAAAAGATTTTTCCTAAAAACTGATAAATGATTATTTTTATATATTCTAAATCACATCCATATATGAAAAAACTAACGGGCCTGATAGTTCTGATTTTCGTTTCACTGTCATTATTTTCTCATCCCTGGCAGCCTTCACATTATGTTGTTATCGACACAGATGCAGGAATAGATGATATGAGAGCTATATCAATGTTACTCGCATCTGACGATGTTCAAATACTTGGTATTATTATTTCGGGGGGTGCTCTTTCTCCATATGACGGGTATAAGAAAGTAAAAAGCATGCTTAATGCCTACCATCACGAAGGGATACCTGTGGCAATGAATTACAACAGGAGAGGAAGCGACATGCCTGTCCCGCTTGCAGTAAGATGGGGTAACGAGGACATTCCCGTTCCTGAAACCAACGGTTTCAATACCCTTTGCAAGAACATACTCAGTTATCGCGACAAGAGTTTTAAGCTTATTTCACTTGCCTCCCTTAACTCTGCCGACCAGTTATTAAGCACAGGTATATTGCCTGCCGACCGCTTAAGCGAGATAATATGGAGCAATAACTCGCTCAATAACCTGGACGGTTTCAATGCAGGCATAGATATAAAATCAGCAAGGGGAATAATTAAAGGCGACGTTAAGCTTACCGTGGTTGGATATCCTTCGTCCGATTTCTACGACCAATCATTTTTAATGCGTCTCCAGGAAACCAAAACACCTTATGCTCAGAAAATTTTTGAGACTGCCGTATCATCTCCGGATCTGCAGAATCACACATATGCCGCCAGGGCAAACGATGAAATGACAGCGATCTACCTTTTTTACCCTGAACTTTTTAGCAACACAGCAGTTAAACAGCATAGTTTCTGCAAGCCACTTCCTGGTTCTGATCTGAAAGGGGCTGCCCTGAAAATCCTTGGTGGAACAGATGCAAGAGGATTACAAACAATAAAGCAGTTGCCTGCAGACCCCGGTTTTTACCAGGAAGACCTTGGCCCTTTCCTGGATGAAATTATAAGCAAACATGGTGATGAAGAATGGAGAGCAGCCGTGCTGACAAATGAGATTCATCAACATCTTGGCATATATTCCATTGTTGGTGTTAAAATGGGCATCAGGGCAAGAGAATTCTTTAAGGTTGGTGTAGACCAGATGAAAGTAGTTTCTTATGCAGGTTCAGAACCTCCTCTCAGCTGCCTTAATGATGGCATACAGGTAAGTACCGGTGCAACAATTGGTCACGGATTAATAGAAGTACAAACTGAAAATACCGGTCCGGCAGTTAAATTCAGTTATATGGGAAAATCTATTACCATAAAGTTAAAAGATGAGCTGGCCGCAGAGCTAAAAGTTGAGCTGCAGGATCTGGTATTGGTAAACGGTCTTGATAGCGATATTTACTGGGAGCTACTCAGGCAAAGAGCAATATTGTACTGGAAAAACCTCGACAGGAACGAGATATTTGAAATAAGTGAATAGGCAAGAGTATTGGCGAAAATTAACTTGCTTCCCGCACCGGGAGGCCCTTATACTTATAGGTCCTCAAAACTGAATACACGATCCTGCAGAATGCCCTTAGGAGTGTCTTTAAGAGTGCAGCACTCCGAGTAAAGATCGTGCTGGAAATACAGTATATAATTATTTGCCAGGGCTTCATCGAGCACCTGCCTTTTTTCTTCAATTGTAGCCAGCTGGTCGATATCGTAACTCATATTCCAGATAAGGGGCAGATGGGCAGTTGTGGGAATAAGGTCGGCCGTGTAGATAATCTTTGTCCCCCTGTAATCAATTACCGGTATTAGCTGGCCCGGGGTATGGCCATTAACTATCCGCACTGAAAATCCAGTAAATAATTCTCCTTCCTCGTCCACAAATTGCAATCTGCCACTATCCATAATAGGAAGGATATTTTCTTCCAGCATGGCTCCAGCCTCCCTTATATTTGGCTCAACAGCCCACTCCCACTGTTTCCTGCTGATCCATACATTGGCTTCAGGAAATACCAATTCAAAACCCTTGCCCGAAGTACTCCTTTTAACTGTGCCACCACAGTGATCTGCATGCAAATGAGTGAGTACAATATCAGTAATATCTTCCGCTTTATAGCCTGCTTTTTCAATTCCCTCCAATAGACCGTCACCTCCATTAATGCAGGCATACTTAAAAAACTTTTCACTTTGTTTATCACCATAGCCGGTATCGATAAGGATTACTTCCTTTCCATTATCAACAATAAGTGAGCGAAGAGAGAGATTAATCAGGTTATCTTCATTGGCCGGGTATTTCTCCTTCCATAGGGCTTTGGGAACAACGCCAAACATTGCACCCCCATCAACCATAAAATTTGAAATGTGTACGGGAGATATTTTCATAGTAGCTATCTTTAAACACAAATATAACTGCAGGAGTAATAAAAAGTTTATAAAGTTTTAAAGTTTATAGAGTTGATAATGTAATTTAACGCCTCAACAACTCAACAAAATAACTAATCAACAACTCAACAAATAATGAAAGTTCACTTTATAGCTATTGGCGGAGCGGTAATGCATAACCTGGCAATAGCACTGCATAAGAAGGGCTACGTTGTAAGTGGATCGGATGATGAAATATTTGAACCCTCAGCATCAAGGCTGGAGGCCTATGGCCTTTTACCCGCTAATACAGGATGGGATGCCGGCAAAATTACAGGTGATATTGATACTGTGATCCTGGGTATGCATGCCCGTGATGATAACCCTGAACTTATTAAGGCCAGGAAACTTGGAATAAGTATTAAGTCATTCCCCGAATTCCTTTATGAACAAAGCTCCTCGAAAAAAAGAGTTGTAATAGGTGGCAGTCATGGCAAAACCACTATCACCTCAATGATAATGCATGTACTGAAGAGCTGCAACATAAAGTTCGACTATATGGTAGGGGCTGATATCAGGGGCTTTGAAACGATGGTTGGCTTTGACGATAAGTCAGAAATTGCAGTTTTTGAGGGAGACGAGTACCTGAGTTCCGCTCTTGACCGCAGGCCAAAGTTTCATCTCTATATGCCTGACATAGCGGTAATAAGCGGCATTGCATGGGATCATATAAACGTGTTCCCGACCTTTGATAACTACCTGGAGCAGTTCAGAATCTTTATTGATAAAATTACTCCCGGAGGAAGCCTGTTTTATTATGATGGCGACCCTGCATTAAAAGAGATTACGAAAGTTGCCCGCAGGGATATCCGGAAAACAGCATATTCTGCTCATCCATATATTTCAGATATCAACGGTTTCTCTTTAACAGTTGGAGATAAAAAGCTGCCTCTGGGTATATTCGGAGACCATAATATGCAGAATATCAGCGCAGCAATGGAAGTCTGTACCATGCTTGGTGTAAGCGATACTGATTTCTATTCTTCAATAGCTGAATTCAGAGGCTCGGCAAAACGTCTCCAATTAATTAAAGAAAATAAAGACCGGGCACTTTATATCGACTTTGCTCATGCTCCCTCAAAAGTAAGAGCCACTGTATCAGCCCTGGCGCAGAGATATAAGGATTATAAGAAAGTATGCTGTGTTGAGTTGCATACTTTCAGCAGCCTTAATATGGCTTTCCTGTCACAGTACAGAGACAGCCTGAAAGAGGCTGATATCGCTTTTGTATATTATAATCCCCATACCCTGGAGCTGAAAAAACTTGATAGTATCCCGGAAGAAGATATAAGAATCTCGTTCGGTGAGGGAGTGTCAGGTGTTTTCAATGATTCAGGCGAGATGATCTCAGAAATAAAGAAAATTAAAGAGAAGAGAGTAGTATATTTGTTTATGAGTTCGGGAAATTTTGACGGTATCAATTTCCGGGACCTTGCTGATATCCTGCTTTGATTAATAAGTACACTGATGGAGATTTCGAATATTTTATTTGCCTTCCTGCTAACACTCTTTGCTGGTTTATCTACCGGAATTGGAAGTGCACTTGCCTTTTTTACAAAGAAAACCAACACCAGGTTCTTATCAATGAGCCTTGGTTTTTCTGCCGGGGTAATGATCTATGTCTCCTTTGTGGAGATCTTCCTCAAAGCCAGGATTTCTCTTACAGAGGCTGTTGGTGAGGAAAAAGCGTGGTGGATTACTGTGGCCTCTTTTTTCGGTGGCATGCTTCTTATAGCCCTGATCGACAGGTTAATTCCCTCTGTCGAAAACCCACATGAGATAAAAAAGGTAGAGGATATGAACAGCACCAGGTCAAAAAGCAGGCTGATGAGAATGGGTGTACTGACAGCCCTTGCCATAGGGATTCATAATTTCCCTGAAGGCCTGGCAACATTTACCGCTGCACTTAAGGACCCTGAGCTGGGTATTGCAATAGCTATAGCAATAGCTATACACAATATCCCTGAAGGGATAGCCGTTTCAGTTCCGGTTTTTTATGCCACCGGTAATCGTAAGAAAGCTTTCAGCTTATCATTCCTGAGTGGACTTGCAGAACCTATAGGAGCTCTTGTGGGCTACCTTATCCTGCTCCCTATAATGTCAGAAATCACTTTTGGAATTCTTTTTGCCGGGGTAGCCGGCATAATGGTTTTTATATCGCTTGATGAACTGCTTCCGGCGGCACGTGAATACGGAGAACATCATCTTTCAATTTATGGTTTACTGGGTGGTATGGCCGTAATGGCACTAAGCCTTCTGTTACTTCAATAAAGGTTTAACAAAAAAGATGCTATTGAATAAGCAACTTTTTATGCTTAGTTTTGTCATTCTTTAATAAGGAAATAATTTTAATAATAAATAATGAAAAAAATAATTCTAACTTTCTTAGGCATAGCTCTCTTTGCTATTGCCAGTAATGCGCAGGATTACAGGACCGCTATCGGTCTGCGTGGCGGGTGGCCTGCCAATGGCCTTACAGTTAAACATTTCTTAAACGAACGGAATGCTCTCGAAGGTATTCTTGCTACCAGCTATGAGGGTTTTGTTGTTACAGCACTTTATGAGAACGAACACTGGACAGGTCATTATCCGGGTCTGAACTGGTTCTGGGGCTTTGGTGCTCACGTGGGTTTCTGGGGCGATTTAAATCCCTATACTGATAATTATTCAGGACCTATTCTTGGAGCTGACTTTATTCTTGGACTGGAATACACTTTTGATGAAATTCCGCTAAACCTGTCCCTCGACCTTTTGCCGAGTGTTAACCTGATCGGACACGGCGGCTGGGGAGGATTGCACAGTGGCCTGTCAATAAGGTATGCTTTCTAGAAATCTTTGCTTAAGAGTGATTTAAGCGAGCACAATTTTTTATAAACATTTGGCAGATTAAAAAATTAATATTTTCTTTGCAACCGCAATTTTAGAAAATTTGCTCCGTTCGTCTAGGGGTTAGGACGCCAGGTTTTCATCCTGGTAACAGGGGTTCGATTCCCCTACGGAGTACTAAATAAGATAGGATTAAAGAGAGGTAAAAGCAATGGCAAACCATAAATCAACAAAGAAGAGAATGAGGCAAACTGAAGGCCTTAAACAACACAACAGGTATTATGCAAAAACCATGCGTAACGCTGTAAGTAAGCTTCGCGGAACAAGTGACAGGGAAGAAGCTAATGAACTCTATCCTAAAGTAAGCTCTATGATCGATAAGCTGGCCAAGAATAACACCATTCACAAGAATAAGGCTGCCAATCTTAAATCTTCTCTTGCCAAACACGTACAAAGTCTTTAAACTACAACAATAATATATTCATCCCGGTCGGTTTTCGATCGGGATTTTTTTTTTGCAAAAAGCTTATCATTTATTAAATTGCAGTAAGGAATATAAAACTGCTGCATGTCATTAAAAATAAAAGAATGGGCCCTTGAAGACAGGCCCAGGGAAAAACTGCTCTATAAGGGAATCTTCTCATTAAGTGATGCCGAGCTGCTGGCCATACTGCTCGGCTCAGGAAATACCGAACAATCGGCTGTGGACCTGGCACGCGATGTACTTAAGCTTGCCGATAACAACCTGGTAAAACTGGGCAAACTTGGAATTGACGACCTTCAGAAGCTAAAGGGAGTAGGTGTTGCCAAAGCAATAAATATAATGGCAGCCCTCGAACTGGGCAGGAGAAGAAAATCATCTGATATAAATGATGAACAGGTAATTCGGTCCAGTACCGATGTTTATAATATCTTTCATCCCCTTCTCTCCGATCTAAATTACGAGGAGTTCTGGCTTATCTACCTTAACAGGTCGAACAGGATAATAAGCCGGCTTAAGATTAGCCAGGGAGGAATATCCGGTACAATAACCGATGTAAGGCTGATAATGAAAAAAGCTCTTGAGCTACTCGCTTCTTCCATTATAATCTGTCATAATCACCCCTCCGGTAATTCTGAACCCAGCGAAGCCGACAGGAGAATAACGGCTAAAATTAAAGATGCTGCTGCTTACTTTGATATATCGCTGCTCGACCACCTGATTGTTACTCAGAACAGCTATTACAGCTTTGCTGATAAAGGAGAACTATAATCCCCCTGACCCCCTTCAAAAGGGGAACATTACATCCCCCTGACCCCCTTCAAAAGGGGCACATTACATCCCCCTGACCCC
>JAZBNV010000020.1:0-19531 GCA_036350795.1 Marinilabiliaceae bacterium | reverse complement strand
TGATTAAGAAGTGGCGTTGCGTGCAAGGCCAGTACCAGGGGTTTTCTCCGGCTTCAGAGGCTACCTGTTCTTATGACTGTTCCTTGTACTTTGCAAGGAAATAATTCACATAATGTGAATCATCCTTACCGAACTTGGCAATAATATTGTTGTCTGTGATTTTAAAGGTCGATTCTTCACCACAGATCCTTGAGAAATACACATCCGATTGCTGCTTATTCTCGTCAGACATAATTATGCGAACCAGGTTTTCGTTTATCTCGCCTGCTGTGAGCGACTCATGACATACCGGGCAGAAGAACTCAATTTTTTCACCTTCTTTTATTTTCATCTCGGTGTGTACGGTGCAGCTGTAGTTACCCAGGGCTGGATCAAGAAGCAGAATACCTTTTTTCTTACCTCCATCGTAATGAATTGTGAATATTATGTTATTCCAGATTCTAAGGTAGGAGTCACAGTAAGGACATGAATAGTTGGTCTTAAGCTTTACTTCTTTTTTCATATTGGCAGGTTTATTTCCCATAAGATACAAAATGAGAAAAACCATGTCAAATCTTTCTCATCTTCAAACAATTATCCGAACTGTAAGAATCTCCTGAAAAGTAAGGTATACCTGCTGAAAATGGGTGTCCGGGCTTATTATTTCAAACTAAAGCTCAGCTTGTCTTCAGATATATTAATCGTATAATAATACTGCTCGTCAGGCCAGCCTTTATCGGGAACCCTTACATCCCGTATTTCAAAGTCCCAGGCAGCATCGTGCACAAAGTAATTATATTCATTTCTGAGCCCCAGGGGGTCGCTTACATCAGAAATAAGCACAAAGTCCTGCACCCCGGTAAAATAGAATGATAAGGTACTGTAATACTCAGATAAAAAAGCAGCCGGACCGTCAAAGTCCTTCGACATTCTTCTTTCTGTATATAATAAGGTATCGTGCCCGGGAGCCAGGAATGCATCGGTGTCGGCACCCATCTTTACCTGGGTAACAAAACGCATTTCAGTATCGGTGCTGTTAACAATCTCAATAGAGTAAACATGGTATTTCCATTTCTCGCATGAAGTGCTCAGAGTCACCAGAAATATTGCAATCAGAAAAATCTTTATTTTCATAGCTGATATTTGAATGAAATACTACATGCAAATATAGTGCAGAAAAGTATAAAAGATCAGGTTTAAGGGCTCTTAGTTTTTATATGAGCCAATGCTATCAAGTGCATTCCTGAATTTATTCATCAACTCCTTGTTTAGCTCAAGGGGTGGCTCTGCATCATCGGGCAGAAATGAATTGTAAGGATGATCTTTGCTGTATTCTTCAAATTCCTTCCTGATCGAAAGCAGTCTGTCAGGGTCAGTCATAAGGTCCAGGGCTGATGCGGCCATTACTTTGGCCCCTGCATTAAGCCCTTTCCAGGCAGCACTCCCATAATAGGAAGCAACAGCCGACCAGTGATGACCTATTGCTCCTGGCACCCCGCCGGGGAACCTGAGCGTGGCTGTGGGTGCAATAAGGGTAACCTCACCAACATCCGATGATCCCCCTCCAACCTGGACTCCCGAAGGAATCTTCAGCTTATTTACCTTCACGGGATATCCGCTAAGCTTCCTGTCGAGGTTTTTCTGCAGCTGACGTGCAAATTCGTTTTCCTCTTCCGTCCATTCAGGCATTCCTACAAGCTCAATATTCGATTGGATAAGTTCGGCCATACCACGATTGGCATGCTGCTGATGCACACCTGTCAGAACCCTTATCTTTTCGAGGGTGGTCCCGGAGGCAAGAGCTGCACCCCTGGCACAGTTTACAACCCTCTCGTACATATCATTAATTCTTTCATCGGTATTTCTTACATAATACCACACCGAGGCCCTGTCAGGCACAACATTGGGTGCTTCGCCTCCTTCGGTTACAACATAATGAAGCCTTTGAGTATAGTTGAGATGCTCTCTCAGGTAGTTGGTAGATACATTCATTATTTCAACTGCATCCAGTGCGCTTCTGCCATCCCAGGGCGCACCTGCCGAATGGGCTGTCTTCCCCTTAAAGGTAAAAACAACCGAAATAACTGCATTGCCCCCAACTCCATAGCCTGTACCAAAACTGCTTGATGAGTGATTGTCAATTACAGCATCAACATCATTAAATACCCCGGCCCTTACCATATAAGGTCTGCTTATAATAGTTTCTTCGGCCGGTGAGCCAAAGAACTTAATTGTGCCCTTAATATTATTTTCCTCCATGCTGCGCTTTACAGCTATTACAGCTGCGGTACCGGCAGTACCCATCATATTATGGCCGCATCCATGACCCGGTCCGCCTTCGATAAGAGGATCCTGCTCCGGAACCCGGGCTTTTTGTGAAATCATGGGAAGAGCATCAAATTCACCGAGTACCCCTATGACCGGTTTCCCCGAACCCCATGTGGCAATAAAGCAGGTAGGCATGCCTGCAACATTACGTTCAATAGTAAATCCTTCATCTTCGAGGGTTTTAATAAGTAAGGCAGAAGATTTAAATTCCTGCATGCCCAGCTCGGCAAAATGCCAGATCTGGTCGGATATTTTACCGTATTTCTCAATTATTTCCTGTTTGCCAAGGTATTCAAGTGCATCCTTTTTGGCCCTGTAGTTTTTTGCTTTTGGTATATCAAGAATGTTTTCTTCCTGGCCTGAAAGTGAAAATACACTTACCATCAGCAGCAGGACTACAAATAAAAAGTTAAGCTGTTTCATTGCTCCCGGATTAATTACAACACTATAAATTTAAGTTTTTTTACGCCCGGTAGGTTAAAATATGTTGTATAATCTTAATCCGCCAGCCTGGCACAATATAAATGTCAGGCCTTAAAAGCCTTCCTGTCGAACCACAGGGTTATCAATACTCCTGTAATTATGCCCAGGGTATTGGCCAGAAGATCGAGTAGACTGGTTGATCTGCCGGGGATCAGGAGCTGATGAGCTTCGTCGGCACAGGCAAATAATATAAGATACAAAATCAGATAAAGAATCCTTTTCCTGCCCTCGCGGTCGTGCCCCTTTACAAAAGTGAGAATTGTTAAGAAGGCCAGCCCGAAATACTCGCTGAAATGCAGGGCGTGATCAATTCTTATATACACCAGGTCAATATTGATCCTGGGAAGCCTGGGCAGGGAAGAAAATACCAGTATAAGAATAACCCACAATGTCAGCAGCCAGGGTGCAAAGCGTTTTAATATTTTGTAGAGATAAATCATTTTTAAATTGAAGGACAAATGTACAGAAATAAAAAATATGGACTGGTGGAGTCTGTAAATATCGTTAATTTTGCAGAAAAGAGTTAGTATGATTACAAACGATTACGTGAACGACCTTGTTAAGCGCCGTGATGCGCTGAGGAGGTATCTTTGACATAGATGTAAAGCTTAACAGGATAGCAGAGGAGGAGAAAAAGACACAGGAGCCCGCATTCTGGGACGATCCCAGGTCGGCCGAAGAACTTATGAAAGTAATCTCCGGGCTTAAAAGCTGGACCACGGCTTTCAGCAATGTTGATACGGCTGTGGAAGACCTGAAGGTGCTTTATGAGTTTAACAGGGAAGGTGAGGCAACGGAAGAAGAGCTTGAAGAGCAATATGATATAGCTTTAAAGCTGATCGAGGATCTTGAACTGAAAAATATGCTCAGGAAGGAGGAAGACCAGTTTGGTGCCATACTTAAGATAAATGCAGGTGCAGGTGGTACAGAGAGCAATGACTGGGCCGATATGCTTATGCGCATGTACCTGAGGTGGTGCGAGAGAAATAATTACAGGGTAAGGGAACTTGACTTTCAGCCCGGTGATGAGGTTGGGGTTAAATCAGTTACCCTGGAGATTGAAGGAGAAAAGGGATATGGCTTTCTGAAAAGTGAGAACGGGGTTCACAGGCTGGTGCGTATTTCACCTTTTAATGCACAGGGTAAAAGGCAGACTACTTTTGCTTCGGTATTTGTTTCGCCGCTTGTTGACGATAATATTGAGATTGAGATTAATCCTGCTGATATAAGCTGGGAGACATACAGGGCCAGCGGTGCCGGAGGCCAGAATGTAAACAAGGTTGAAACGGCTGTTCGTCTTCGCCATGCACCTTCGGGCCTGGTAATTGAAAACCAGGAGACCCGTTCGCAACATAAGAACAAGGAAAATGCACTGCGCATACTTAAGTCAAACCTCTATGAACTTGAAATAAGGAAGAGGATGGAAGAGCAGGCTAAAGTAGAAGGGGCAAAGAAAAAGATTGAATGGGGTTCCCAGATCAGATCCTATGTGCTGCAGCCCTATAAGATGGTAAAGGATCTCAGGACAGATTTTGAAACGGGCAATGTACAGTCAGTTCTGGATGGTGAGCTGAACGGTTTTATTAAAGCCTTTCTGATGGAGTTTGGTGGCGAATAGACCTGCCCCTGAATCCGGGTGCAATATATCTTCTCCAGAATTTCATGGGGGTTGTAAAGGCAAAAAAATAGCCAAACAGGGAAATCCGGTTAAGATAGTGGATCGGTAAATAAATAATCCATGATCCGGCTATCACTATTATCCATATAACTAAGTAATAAACAAGATTATATGGAACCAGGGAGCTGAGGCCTGATAAATATCTTACTGCAATGGTAAATACTTCAGTCTTAATAACAGCCAGCAGCAGTATGGTGTATATTGCCATAAGTGGCACAGAAGAGTTTACCGCTTTTTTCGGACATACGTTCGAGCACCTCATGCAACTTTCGCATTTATAGGTCCACCATGGCCTTTCCCCAATCATTTTAATAGCCGACACCGGGCACCTGTCGGCACAGATGCCACAACCATCGCACCCCGGATCAGCAAGGTAGGTCCGGGCCAGTAAAAATCTTCCGAAAAGCATATAGCCAAATGATATGGGGACCACCAGGATATCAAGCGGAAGAAGAATCAGAAACTTGAGAGGACAATAGATTTTCCCCAGGCTGACTTTTCTCCAGGCTTTTTCGAGCTCTGTCTTCCTCCTTGAAATAATTGATTCAATAATCTTCTGCCTCAGGCCCGGATGAATGCTAATCCAGTTTGATGGTGTATCAAGTGGTACAAGTGCGGAAATCCTGTACCCCTTGAGTAGCATTAAAAGCATGGGCAGCAGAATGGCAATTCCACTCAGGCCCGGGGTAAATAATTTCCCCATTTTCATTCCTGCCCTGTTATTTACAAGGATGAATTTTGCCCTGCCTGCCGGAAACTTAAATACAAACTTAAGCATATGCCATGGCAGGGAGAATCCATGTGTCGGGTAGCATAAGACAACTATATCATTTTTGGAAGCTCTGCTGATTTCCTTTTTTCGTAAACTGTCGACAGGTGAGCACAATACATTATAGCCTGACTCTTCAGCTAAATTACTGATTGTGCTGGCTGAGAAATAAGAATTACCTGTACCTGTTAAGTAGTAAATTCTGCACGATTTGCCTGATTCTATCATAAGATAAAGTTACAATTTATGACAAATAACATAGAATTTCTTCACCTATTTTCTTTTAACTTTGCACAACTAAAAAATAACATTCACAATGTCAGAAAATAAGAGCCTGTTCAGCCAGTTTCCTCCTGTTACAAAGCAGGAGTGGATGGACCAAGTTATCACCGATCTGAAGGGAGCTGATTTTGAAAAGAAGCTTGTATGGAAGAGCAAGGAAGGCATCAGTGTATTGCCTTTTTACCGCGAGGAGGATCTGGGTGGGTTGCCTCATATGGAGCGGCTTCCCGGGGAATTTCCTTTTGTAAGGGGAGGGGAGAGACTCAGGAATTCATGGTATGTAAGGCAGGATATCAGGGTGGGAGATCTTGCTTCAGCAAACAGGAAAGCCCTTGACATACTTAACAGGGGAGTGGATTCGCTGGGATTTATTTTTGAGCCGGATGTTGAATACAATGTTGAGATGATGAATACCTTGTTTAAAGGTATTTTCCCTGAGAGTATAGAACTGAATCTTTATCCGCAGGGCTCAGCAATAGAACTTATGGAGGCTTTTATAGCTCTGCTTGATAAAAGAGGAGCAAAGAAGGACAATATTAAAGGCTGTCTTGAAGCCGATCCCCTTGGAAAGTATATGCTTAATGGTAAGCTCTGCATACCGGTTGAAGACGGGATTAAATACCTTGAAGGCTTATTAGGGCTGGCCGGGCAGCTTCCGGCTTTCAGATTGCTGAGGGTAAATGGGGCAAATTTTAATAATGCCGGTGCCACTGTGGTGCAGGAACTGGCAATGGCGCTTTCTATGGCAAGCGATTATATGTCGCGCTTAAGCGACTCAGGAGTCGACCCGTCAGTGCTGGCAAAGAAGATAGGATTTACTTTTGGGGTTGGGTCGAACTACTTTTTTGAGATAGCCAAATTCAGGGCAGCCCGAATGCTCTGGGCCACAATAGTAAAAAAATATGGAGTGGATGATGAAACTGCCCTGCAGACAGATATTCATGCTGTGACAAGTGAGTGGAACAAAACAGTGTATGATCCTTATGTAAATATGCTCAGGACCCAGACCGAAGCGATGTCTGCCACGCTTGGGGGTGTTAATTCGCTTACGGTTAAGGCCTTCGACTCGGTGTTCAGGGAAAGTAACGAGTTTGGTGAACGAATAGCCAGGAATCAGCAGCTCCTGCTGAAGGAAGAGGCTCATTTCGAAAAAATTGTTGATCCGGCTGCCGGTTCTTATTATATTGAGAATCTCACATCAATGCTTGCAGGGGAGGCCTGGGATCTCTTTATTGAGATTGAAAAGCGCGGAGGCTTCCTCGAAGCACTTAGAGCAGGTTATATCCAGGACGAAGTTGAAAAGACGGCCAGTCTGAGGAATACAAATATAGCCAGGGCCAGGGAGAAATTGCTTGGAACAAACAGCTTCCCGAATACTAAGGAGAAAAGAAGCGAAGAGCTTCCCGCTAAAAAAGATCCCGGGCAGACAGAGATAAGACCGGTAAAAATATACAGGGCCGCAGAGATGTTCGAGGAACTGAGGTATGCAGTTGATAATTCAGATAGAATACCTAAAGTTTTTATGCTTACTGTAGGCAACCCTGTTATGCGTAAGGCCAGGGCTCAATTTTCTTCGGGATTTTTTGCTGTTGCCGGATATGAGATTATAGATAATATTGGTTTTGATACCCTTGAGGATGGAGTTAATGCCGCGCTAAAGGCAAAAGCTGATATTGTTGTTCTGTGCAGCTCTGACGAAGAATATGCCGATGCCGGGCCAGGGGCACACAGGCTTCTCGGTGACAAATCACTTTTGGTTATTGCAGGCGAACCAGCATGCGAAAAGGAACTCAGGGATGCCGGTATAGAATATTTTATCAGCATGAGATCCGACCTGCTTTCAACGCTGAGTGGTTTTAATAAAGTTCTTGGTATAAACAGGTAAGCATTATTATTATGAGACCAACATTTACAAAATCAGATATAGAGAATTTCCCGGGCAACAGGGCTGATTTAAAGTCATGGGCAAAAGAGAAGGGTGTTGAGAAGGACTGGATGACTGCTGAACAGATTCCTGTAAAGAGCATTTATACCTCTGAAGATCTGAAAGGAATGGAACACCTTGCTTATGCTGCCGGTTTGCCACCTTTCCTCAGGGGCCCTTATTCGGGTATGTACGCCATGCGGCCCTGGACCATAAGGCAGTATGCAGGCTTTTCTACCGCAGAAGAATCGAATGCTTTCTACAGGAGGAATCTTGCAGCCGGACAGAAGGGCCTTTCGGTTGCTTTCGACCTGGCTACTCACCGTGGTTACGATTCGGATCACCCCAGGGTAACCGGTGACGTTGGAAAGGCCGGTGTAGCTGTCGATTCTATTCTTGACATGAAACTCTTATTCGACCAGATTCCGCTTAACAAGATGTCGGTTTCTATGACTATGAACGGCGCTGTTTTGCCGATAATGGCCTTTTATATAGTTGCAGCCCTTGAGCAGGGAGCTAAACTGGAAGAATTATCGGGTACTATCCAGAACGATATCCTGAAAGAGTTTATGGTGAGGAATACCTATATCTATCCACCTGAATTCTCGATGAAGATTATTGCCGATATTTTCGAATTTACATCTCAAAAAATGCCTAAATTCAATTCGATAAGTATATCGGGATACCATATGCAGGAAGCCGGTGCAACCTGCGATATTGAGCTTGCCTATACGCTTGCCGACGGATTGGAATACCTGAGAACAGGGATAAATGCCGGTCTGGATATTGATTCTTTTGCCCCGAGGCTGTCATTTTTCTGGGCTATAGGGATGAATCATTTTATGGAGATTGCCAAGATGAGGGCTGCCAGGATGCTCTGGGCTAAAATTGTGAGTGGCTTTAATCCAAGGAACCCTAAATCGCTTGCTCTCAGAACACATTCGCAAACCAGCGGCTGGAGTCTTACAGAGCAGGATCCCTACAATAATGTCGGACGTACCTGCATAGAGGCAATGGCTGCAGCCCTGGGTCATACCCAGAGTCTGCATACAAATGCCCTGGACGAGGCAATTGCACTGCCAACTGATTTTTCGGCAAGGATAGCCAGAAATACCCAGATTTATATCCAGGAAGAAACAGAGATATGCCGTGCAGTAGATCCATGGGCAGGTTCATATTATGTAGAATCATTAACCCATGAAATAGCAAGGAAGGCATGGTCGCTAATTGAAGAAGTGGAAGAACTGGGAGGAATGGCAAAGGCAATTGAATCGGGTATTCCAAAGATGAGGATTGAGGAAGCTGCTGCCAGGGCCCAGGCTAAGATAGATTCAGGAAACCAGGTTATTGTAGGTACAAACAAATACAGGCTGGGGAAAGAAGATCCGCTTGAAATACTGGAGGTTGATAATTCAGCCGTAAGGGATTCGCAGATAGAAAGACTTAAAAAGCTCAGGAGCGAAAGAAACGAAGACGAATGCCAGGCTGCCCTTTCGGCTCTTTCTGATGCTGCAAGAACAGGGAAAGGTAATTTACTGGAACTGGCAATTGTAGCAGCCCAAAAAAGAGCTACCTTGGGAGAGATTTCAGACGCCTGTGAAAAAGAAAAAGGGAGGTACAAAGCAGTGATACGAACAATTTCGGGTGTATATTCTTCAGAATACAAATCGGATAAGAGTTTTGAAGAAGCACGTAAGCTTGTAGCAGAATTCGCGAAAAAGGAAGGTCGCCAACCCAGGATTATGATTGCCAAAATGGGACAGGATGGTCACGATCGCGGCGCCAAGGTTGTCTCTACCGGTTACGCAGATATTGGCTTTGATGTTGATATCGGGCCTCTGTTCCAGACCCCTGAAGAGGCTGCCAGGCAGGCTGTTGAAAACGATGTTCACATCCTTGGTGTATCAAGCCTTGCGGCAGGACATAAAACACTTATTCCCCAGGTTATAAAGGAACTAAAAAAACTGGACCGTGACGACATTATGGTAATTGCAGGAGGAGTTATCCCGGCCCAGGATTACCAGTTCCTCTATGATGCGGGTGTGGCTGCAATATTTGGTCCGGGATCGTCGGTTGCAAAGGCAGCTGTTGATATGCTTAATATTTTGCTTGAGAGCCTTGAGGATTAAGACGGGCAGATAATTATATATATCAAAACAATACTGATTTTTTTATATCTTGGCGTGTTATCTTATACCACAGGCTATGAGCAAGGTATTTCTGTTGTGCACTTTACTGATTCTGGCTTTACCCCAGGTAAAAGCGCAGGATGATTATATAAATTTCAGTAAACCTGAAACCTGGTTGATGGGCTACTTTGACCAGGAAATCCTGCTGGAGGAGCCCCACAGCAAATGGTTCAACCCCGGTTTTGATGATTATTCTATTGACAGTGATGCCTTTATGATGCTGACCGAGACAGACATTCAGGATATTGAAGTTTTAATAGTACTTGGGACATGGTGTCCTGACAGCAGGAGAGAAGTTCCCAGGTTTTTGAAAGTAGCCCAGTTAATCGGGATTAACGATGAGAGCCTGAGTATGCTGGGGACAGATAACTATAAAAGAGCACCCATTGATAACTATGATGATCTGAATATAGAAAGAGTCCCAACATTTATTTTTTATCGAAATAAAAAGGAGCTTGGACGCATCATTGAGTATCCCAGGTCGTCTTTAGAGAAAGATATGCTTGAGATCCTTGGAGTAAAGAATTAAACCTGCATAAAGCAGACAGCTTATTAAGAACCAGGAAGAAACATAGCAGAAGAAACATATAAACTTAATATCATGGAAGAGAATACTAATAAAAACAGCGGACAGGGACTGGGAGTGGCTGCACTGATACTGGGGATAATTAGTTTTGTAGTGGCCTTTATTCCCTGTGTCGGATTTTTTGCACTTTTTACCGCACTGGTCGCAATTGTTCTTGGAGCAATTGGCTTGTCGCAGGCATCCAGAACAGACAGCCCCAGGGGTTTAATGCTGGGTGGACTGATAATTGGAGTGGTAGCCCTATTTATCTCAATTGCACAGGTTGTTATCCTTGCCGGATTGTCTGATAAGGCGGGGTTTCTTGAAGAAAAAATTGAAGATGTTCTCCAGGATATTGAAGATAACGTGCTGGATGAATTTGAGGATGGAAATTTCAGGATAACAATAGAGGATGGTGAAGATAAGATTGAAATTAATTCATCTGTTAAAAGAGAGCTCAGGGATAAACTTGATGAACTTGAAGACCTGGAGGATGATAATAAGTCTTCGGTTGACATCTCCGTAAAGATTGATACATCGGCAGAAAAGAAGTAATTGAAAAGCATTTTTAAAGGCAGGACTGGCGCCTACCAGGCTATTAACTTGATTATTGCCGGCGTGATAATTCTTATTTTTATCTACTCCGGCATTTTTAATACATCAGAAAATAATTATCCCCTTAAATGTGTCCATGAGCAGCTTAGCGGAATGAGCTGTCCCTCATGCGGTTTATCACGGTCGTTTTCTGAGATGGTACGATTTAATGTTGATACTGCCAGGGACTTTAACCACTATGGGCCAAGAGTCTTTCTGTTTTTTGTTTTTCAACTAGTACTCCGTATATCAATTCTTATTTACCTGCGAAGAAACCCCGGAAGCATTAAGATTATCTCAGGAGCAGATATTATAATTTCCTCAGTCGCTTTCCTGTTTTGCTTCAGTCAGTTTATCGAGTATACCCTGAGGTTGATATTCTAGCTGCTTATGACAGCTTTTGTCATCCCGGGCTTTTGTCATCCCGGGCTTTTGTCATCCCGGGCTTGCCGAGGGATCTGAACTCTCTGTCGCTACAGATTTCTCACTTCGTTCGAAATGACAGGCAGTCTTTTACTCGAAATGACAGGCAGTCTTTTACTTCAATTCATCAATAGCTTTAAATATCAAATCCGGTTCATAACCTTTCGAGGCCCCAAACCTGAGCAGTTTTGCTTTAAGATCGTAAAGGTTGGATGCTTTAAGAGATTTGCGCTTCCTGCCAAGCTCATATTTTAATATTTCGTAGTACTTGTCTTTGTCAAGCTCATCAAGGGCTTCTTCAATAATGCTATTGCTTATTCTTTTTGCCCTCAGCATAGTCCTGAGCTTGATCCTGCCCCACCTGTTGAACATATGTTTATCCCGTACATAAGCCCTGCAATATCTTTCTTCATTAATAAAATCATTCTCCAGTAGTTCTGAAAGAATCTTCTGCCTGTCGGATTCACTTTCAAGTCCCCAGTGTTTAAGTTTTTCCATTATGTCAGAAAGCGATTTCTCCGACCTGCTGCAGAGGTACATTGCTCTCTCACGTGCATCTTTAATACTGATTGACATCTTTGTTTATAGCTGTTATTATCCTGTCTTTATTATTAAGGTCTTTTAATATTCTTAGCTGCTGAAAGCCCATTCCCTCAAGCAGCCAGGCAGTCTCTTTCCCCAGGGCTTCGTTAATTTCCAGGTATAGCTTAGCTCCATTTTTCAGGCTCTTTTTTGCCAGTATCCCTATTGCACGGTAAAAAACCAGCGGATCACTATCAGGCACAAAAAGTGCTTTGTGTGGTTCATGCTCAGTTACCAGCGGGCTCATCAGTTTTTTTTCTGATTCTCTTATATAAGGTGGGTTACTTACAATTATGTCGAAATTTGAATGATTCTCAAATGAGCTTTTAAATATATCGTCACTGGCAAAAGTGATATTACATTTATGCTTGAGTGCATTTTCGCCGGCTATAATAAGTGCTTCTTCCGACACATCACTTGCAGTAACATTTACCCTGTTCATAAATTTAGCCATGCAAATTGCTATTGCCCCGGAACCTGTTCCAATATCCAGAATATCAAGACCCTCCTCGGGGTTTTCTTTAATTATAAGGTCAACCAGCTCCTCTGTTTCCTGCCTGGGTATCAGGGTGGCAGTGCTTACCAGCAGCTCCAATCCGTAAAATTCAGTCTTTCCAAGGATATACTGAATCGGGATGCCTTTTTTCAGATCATGGCATATTTTGTTAATTTTATCCCATATCTTATTTGTGAGCACTAAACCGGGATTTGAGATGCTGCCGGAAAATGATAAGTTGGCTGTTTCTGAGAGTATGATCCTGGTAAGGGACATTACTTCCCTTTGCGGATAGATGCCTGCCAGTTCTTCCGCAATTTTTTTCTTTGCATATGAGATAGTAAGATCAGTCATAAGCCTGGTCAAAAATAGATAATATAAAGCATATGAGCAGCCAGGAAGACAGGATATATATGCAGAGGGCACTTGAGCTAGCTGAGCTTGGAATCCTTACCGTAAGGCCAAACCCGCTGGTGGGAGCGGTTATTGTAAAAGATAAGCGTATAATAGGTGAAGGATTTCACTACAGGGCCGGAGAGCCTCATGCAGAGGTCAATGCTGTAAATAATGCCCCTGCTGAGCTCCTTAAGGGAGCCAGCATCTATGTTAACCTTGAGCCATGTTCTCATTTCGGACGAACGCCTCCATGCGCAGAAATGCTTGTAAAAAAAGGTCTGGGGAGAGTTGTAATAGGTGCTGTAGATACAAGTTCGAAGGTCTCGGGTAAGGGAATTGAGATACTCAGGAAGGGAGGTTGCGTGGTTGAAACGGGAGTGCTTGAAAAAGAATGCAGGGACATAAACAGGCGGTTTTTTACCTTTCATGAATCGGGCCGCCCCTACATTATTCTTAAATGGGCCAGGACCAGGGATGGTTTTATCGACTGCGAAAGGAAGGGAACTGCTACAGGAAAACCAAACTGGATTACCGGGGAGGCAGAGCAGACCCTTGTACACAGATGGAGAGCCGAGGAACATTCAATACTGGTAGGAACAAATACCCTGATTAATGATAACCCGCGCTTAACAGCCAGGAAGATTGACGGACCGGATCCGCTCAGGATAGTACTCACCGGCAGGGATGTATTTCCGCCGGGGCTGCACCTGATGGAGGATGGAGGCAGGACCCTGATCTTATCCGGGGCACCCTTAAAAACCATAAGCGGGAAGGCAGTGGAAAACATACTTATAAGGGATCGGCACAGGGCCCTCGAAGAGCTTATTGATGAATTAATGAGGAGGGAGATTCAGTCGCTCATAGTTGAAGGCGGGGCAAATATTCTCCGCCAATTCATCGAGAAATCGTTGTGGGATGAAGCCAGAATTTTTACCGGAGATACAGAGTTTGGCTCAGGAATAGTTGCTCCTGAGCCTGAGGGAACAACTATAAGCGAAAAGAGGTTCGAAGGCAGTACCCTTGTTTACCTGAAACCAAATAATTAAGGGGCTAAGTATAATGATCAAATTTTTGTAACTTTGACTAAGAATATAACGTATTAATAGGATAGAACTTACCCCTTTTACAGGCGGCCAGAGTAAAAAAACATTTTATTGGACAAATCGAACTGAAAACTTGATGCTATGAGGAAATTACTGATATTAATGCTTGCCGGTGCATTATCATTTTCGTTGTACGGACAGAATCCAAAGAAATTCTTGAAAGCCGGCGAAACATTTATGAAGAACCAGCGCTACGAGGATGCTGTTGCACAGTTTACCACTGCCATCCAGCTAAGCCCTACCAGTATTGATGGTTACCTGGCAAGAGGTGAGGCTTACGAAAAGATGGAGATGTATGAACAGAGTTACCAGGATTTTGAAAAGGCACGTGTATTCGATGATAAGGATGTTAACGTTTTATACCTGCTTGGACGTATTTGCAATAAGATGGGTAAATATGATGAGGGCCTGATGCATCTTAACAAAGCAACAACTCTTGCTAAAAGGGAGAGCAAGCTTTATCCCGAAAAGGTACGTTCACTTCTTGGTCTGGAAAGATACGACAGGGCACTGCAGGTATCTGATACAGCCCTCTTATTAAGCCAGGATGAGGTAAACCTGTACCAGAGGGGACTTGCTTTCGACAGGTTGCAGAATTACAGGAGGGCAAAGGAGGATTATGAAAAGGCTATAAGGAAGAACAAGGAATATGTTCCGGCACGGCTTGCCATTGCAGAAATTTTCATCAAAGAAAATAAGCTTGATGAAGCGATGGAGCATTGTAATTCAATGATAGAGGAGGATGACCGTAATGCTGCGGCATATACCGTAAGAAGCAAGATCTACAAGGCACAGCTTGATTACCCCTCTGCCATCAACGATATATCCAGGAATATCCTGATAGAACCGGAAGTAGCAGACCATTATGCTACACGGGGCGATTTCTACCAGGAATTTAACCAGCATGCCAATGCCGTTAATGATTATAGCAAGGCTATTTCGCTCAAGCCCGAGTTGCCCGACTACTATTTTGAGAGAGCAGAGTCGTACGAGCAGTTGAGTGAGTTTGAAAAGGCCCAGGCCGATTATGAGAAAATTACTGTTCTGTCGGAGTTTAATATGCATGCCAGGCAGATGCTTGCGGAGGTTAAGGGCAGGATGTATGAAATAAACAGGGAAACAGATGCTCCGAAAATTTCGCTGAGCAACCCCCTTGCAAACGGATCGAAAATAAACGTAAGGGGAGATTCGGATAAGATTATTGTTTCGGGAAGTATCGAGGAGGTGAGTCCTTTGAAATCGCTTATCATTAATGGTAACGAATCAATCTTTGAAAGAGGATCGGACGGAGTTTACGAGTTTCTTGCAAACATTAATATTGACGATGCCACGAAGATAGAAATAGTTGCCTTTGATGATTACGATAACAGGGCAGATCTTATTTATGAAATAAACCGTACGGAGGTTATTCCGCCTGAGGTTACTATTATTGCACCTTTTACCGGGGACGATGGCCAGATAATGCTTGAGAGGAATGATAATAAACTTTATGTTCAGGGAAAGATTACAGATGATAGCAGGATAAAATCGATTTTTATTGATGGTGTAACAGCCAGTTATGCAGTAAATGATTTTAATCCTGATTTCAATGCAACAATTGATATTTTAAACAAGAATCAGATAACAGTAATAGCTGAGGATGAGTATGGTAACAGAAAGGAAAGCCAGTTCAGACTTAACAGGAGTGCTGCCGCTATTAGCGAAAACAACCCCATGGGAAGAACCTGGGTGGTCTTTATTGAAAACTCAAACTATGAGTCATTTGCAAGCCTTGATGGACCGATAAAGGATATAAACCTTATGAAAGGTGCCTTTGCAAACTACGATATTCACCAGGTTATCCACAAGAAGGATTTAACAAGAGACCAGATGGAGAGGTTTTTTGCCCTGGAACTGCGTGACCAGATCAGGAGTAACCAGGTTAATTCCCTGCTTATATGGTATGCAGGCCATGGCAAATTTGTAAATGATATTGGTTATTGGGTTCCGATTGATGCCAGGAGAGATGACGAATTTTCATATTATAGTATTAATACACTCAGGGCAGCAATGGAGCCCTATGCAAACTACCTTACCCATATGCTTGTTGTAACTGATGCCTGCGAGGCAGGGCCGGGTTTCTACACGGCAATGAGGTCAGGGCTTGCGCCCAGAAGTTGTGATAATTACACAGATACCCAGGCGAAATCATCGCAGGTTTTTTCATCTGCCGGAGAAGAGCTTGCTTCAGATGATTCCCAGTTTACCAGGACATTTGCAAATGCCCTGATTGCCAATCCAAATGCATGTGTACCTATCGAGGAGATTGTGTCGGCAGTTTCGCTGGCAGTAATTGATAATAACCAGCAGAAACCTCAGTTTGGAAAAATTAAAGGCCTCCGCGATGAAAACGGCACATTCTTCTTTATAGCCAAATAAAGGTACAATGATTTTACGCAAAGTTGAATTTCCTTTAAGGATCACCAGGGCTTTTTTACTGGTGATCCTTTGTTTATCAGCAGGGCCCGTCATTAAGGCTCAATCATACTCTTTCTATAAGATAAATAATGAGCAGGGCTTAAGTTCAGCAAAGGTATATACTATTCTCCAGGACAGGAACGACTATGTCTGGCTTGGAACAGACAGCGGTCTGGACAGGTTTGATGGTTTGAATATTGAATCTATAACTCCCGAGAATGGTATATGGCATGGAGGGGTATACAGCATTTTTGAAGACTCGCAGGGATTAATATGGTTTGGACATCTTGACGGCAAGATTTCGTATTATAACGGAATAAATTACCGGGCTGTAGATTTCGATACACTCGAAATAAGCGGAGATATTACAAGTATATTTGAGTACCAGGGGAGGCTCTGGTTTACTACCTATGCAGAGGGTGCATTTTCGTTTTTATTTGATGAGATAAGCGGCAGCATTACTTCTTACAGGCAATATATCGGGAAAGATGGTCTCAGCGACCTGGTATCCAAGTCATATATCGATCCTGATGGTAACTTGTATTGCATCACTGACGCAGGAATTAAAATATTCGACAATGAGAATGATGTGTTCAGGATATTCAAGCCCGAAGGCCTGTCCAATCATTTCAGTACAATTACAATGTTAATTGACAGCAAGGGTACACTGTGGGTCGGAACAAACTATGATGGACTTATGAGGGTAGATGCAGGCGGGGCTGAGCCGGTTTACTATGATATCAGGGATGGACTGGCGGCAAACCAGATTATGTCGCTGACTGAAGATTCCAGGGGACGACTCTGGGCCGGAGCCTGGAATGGAGGTATCACCGTAATCGATGGTGATGATTTGTTTACCTTCGACGAAAGGAATGGCCTTGAGGCAAAGGGAATAAGGCATATTATTGAGGATGAGGAAGGCAATATGTTAATTGCCACGCATAGTGACGGACTGAATATATTTAAAGGCGACTACTTTGTAAATTATAGTTCAGACAGGCTCTTTAAAAATAAGGACATAAACGCTGTAAGTGTTGACAAATACGAGAGATTGTGGTTTGGGAATATAAACGGGGTTACCATTCTGGATCCTGAAACAGGGATCTCGTGGAGGTATAACACGCAGGATCATGATCTTGGGAATGATATAGTTGCTATTTGTAACGACCTCAATGGAAATATCTGGCTTGCAAGTCGCTATGATGGAATCTATAAGTATGATTATTCAAGAAGTGATTTCAGAAGGCAGGACAATATAAATGCAAGGTTACCAGTAAATCGTAAAATATCCTCAATGGTTGTTGATTCGGAAAACAACCTCTGGATAGGAACAGATGACGGAGTTATCATATGGAGTATTAAAATTGAAGAAGGACTCAGGTATACACAATCAGCAGGTCTGGCAGGAAATCAGATACAGGCCCTGTACGTAGACGGAGATGGTACAACATGGATCGGTAGCAGCAGGCCAAACGGATTAACCCGTTCCAGGACCGGGAGTGCGGAATTTGAGATTATTGATCTTCAATCAGATATTGTGCCCAAATCCTTTTTACAGACTGACGACGGGACACTCTGGATTGGAACAACAAGAGGTGTTTTTTCTCTTGAGGGAGACACCCTGTCAAAACACATTACTGTAGAGGACGGACTGCTGTCGAATGATATACAGCTTCTGATAGACGATGGTTCAGGCAACCTGTATATAGGTACTAATAACGGGCTCAACAGGTATAACCTGTCAACAGGCAGGATGATTACCTATACCGAAAATAATGGTTTTACGGGTATCCAGGCTAATCCCAATGCCTGTGCCAGGAGTAAAAACGGTTTTATATGGTTTGGTACGGTTGAAGGGGTAAGTTGCCTGAAACCTGAGCGGATACCTGAAACAGACAAAGAGCCCTTAACCCATATTGAAGGCCTTACAGTTATGCTTGAACCTTTTGAGATGGAAAAGGACCTCAGGTTATCCTACAAGGAGAATTCACTGGTTTTTGATTATTATAGCATTTGCATTACAAATCCGGAGGCTGTAAGGTACAGGGTGATGCTGGAGGGTGCTGAACCCGGATGGAGCCCCGAAACCCAGGTTACAAGGGCAACCTATCCATCACTATCGCCAGGTAAATATGTATTCAAGGTAAAAGCATTTAACAGTAATGGTGTGTGGAACACCGAACCTGAAACCTTTGCCTTTACCATTAAACCCCCGTTTTATTTCAGTGCGCCTTTTATTATATCTATGGCCATCCTTATTATTATTGCCATCTATGTATATATAAGGATAAGAGAGCGCAACCTGGTAATGGAGAAGCAGATACTCGAAGAGAAAGTTGAAGAAAGAACTGCAGAGGTAGTTGAAAAGAGCAAGGTTATTGAAGAGAAGAACAGGGATATTACTGCAAGTATAAGATATGCCGAACGAATCCAGATGGCCATGCTGCCACCTGAAGACAGCTTTAAGGAAACCTTTGTGCTATTTAAACCCAAGGACATAGTAAGTGGCGATTTCTACTGGATGTACGATAACGGAGACATCCAGTTCCTGGCTGCAGTCGACTGCACCGGGCATGGTGTGCCGGGAGCATTTATGTCAATTATAGGCTCCAACTCGCTAACCAAGATAGTAAGGGAGTACAATATTACACAGCCCGCCGCCATACTTGATCAGCTAAATTCAGAGGTGACAAAATCGCTTCTGCAGAGGGGAGAAACAGTTATCAATGATGGTATGGACCTGGCATTAATTTCATATGACAAGAGAAGCAGGAAGGTTGAATATGCAGGAGCTTATAACCCCCTCGTTATTGTAAGGGACGGGCAACATATAAGCATTAAGGCAGACCGTTTCCCGATAGGGATGGCACAAACGGGGAAGAAGAAGTTTACAAATAATGAAATAGAGGCAAAGAGCGGAGATATGTTATATATGTTCTCTGATGGCTATGCCGACCAGTTTGGAGGTGCCGACTGCAAAAAATTCAAGATACTTAACCTGAAGAATGAGTTCCTTAAGATATATACTCTTCCTGTAGAAGCCCAGAAAGACCACCTTGTGGCAGTGCTCGAAGACTGGAGGGGTAATCAGCCGCAGATCGACGATATACTGGTGATAGGAACAAGGATACCCTAGTATCTGTCATTTCGAACGAAGTGAGAAATCTGGATAGACAGAGAGTTCAGATCCCTCGGCAAGCTCGGGATGACAAAAGCTCGGGATGACACAAGCCCGGGATGACACAAGCCCGGGATGACATTTATATCCGTGCTATCTTAACAT
>JAZBNV010000019.1:0-2640 GCA_036350795.1 Marinilabiliaceae bacterium | reverse complement strand
GCGGAAATTGTTGAAGGGCATTATCTTACTACCCGGGTGCGACTCCCAGGGGAGTCGTATATCTGGGGCATGGTGGAGGAAATTATTGCAGATTACTGCGTGATCTGGTATGGGGGGCCCTTCACAACAAAATCTGGGCTGAGCCCAGTTTTTTATTTAGCAGAAAATATCCCTTAACTCCGTTAGTCTATTTTCTGCTAAATAAAAAATCCTTCTCGCGAAGGATTTTGTTGTGGGACTTGGCAGATTCGAACTGCCGACCCCTTGCCTGTCAAGCAAGTGCTCTAAACCAACTGAGCTAAAGCCCCGGGACAGGGATCAAAAATAATAAAAATTTTTATTGTACAGCCTGCCGGCAGAATGAAGCCTGGATATTATACTAACCTCCCCTGCTATACCTGGTAAGAAGGTCGTGATCAAGAATTGTTACTCCCTTCCCTGAAAGAAAAATTATCTTGCTTTTATCAAACTCTGATAAGATCCTGACAATGCTTTCAACAGGTACACCCGCCATCTCTGCAAGATCCTTTCGCGACAGGAAATTATAAATATCCATTTCCTTAAACTTTGGCTGCTCAAGGTAAAGCAGGACATCAGCAACCCTGCCAGCCAGGTTCTTAAAACCTATACTTGCAAGCTTTTTGTAAGCCTTGTCGTAACTAACACAATACCAGTTAATAAGATCGAGGGCAAATTTATTATTTGTGGATATAAGAGTTCGGATGGCTTCCTGGCTTATCATGCAAACAGTTGAATCGCTTAAGGTGGTTGCCGAATATGAATATGTCCTGGTTCCATACAGGGACGAAAGACCTATAAAATCGCCCGATGTAAGCAGCTTAACTATAATATTCTTCTTTGCCGGCCCTTCAATATAGACTTTTATCAGTCCCCTGGTAATAAACTTAACACCAGAGGAGAATCCGTATTCCTTGCACAGGGTTTCACCCTTAAGATAGCTTATTATAGACTGGTGATCCCCGAGATAATCTATTTCTTCCTGGCTCAGGTTTTCAAAGCACGAGAATCCTTTAAGTGCTTTCCTATACTCAATATTTCCTTCCGCATTTCCCACTGTAACAGGACCAATAAATTGTTAAACCATATATGATTAACAAGTTATAAAGATTCTGTCGCATTTCAAACATGCACAGGCCTAAATGCAGCAGGATTACTGAATTATTATATCGGTTCAGGCACTAAACAGGCTCCTGTATGAAATCAAGCCGCGTCTTTCGCGCACAGTCCGCTTGCATATTTTCTTAAATACCGAGCATACAGCAGGGTCGGTGATATTTGCAGAGATTGATTTGCAATAATTTGCAATTACAGATTCATTATGTAAAGCTATTCTCATAATATCGAAAAAGGCATCAATCTTTGCATTAAAATCACCATGATAATACTCGGGTTCAGGAAACTTTATGGAAGAAATATCCCTGCCAAGCTCCCTGTATAGTGAATTTAAAGGCATAAGCTGCTGGTATTCGCTTATCGAAGACCCGAGGTACCTCTCGCTTCGCGCCAGAAAATCAAGCAAAGCCACCATCCGTGTATCATGGATAATCCTGGATTGGTACGAATAATATGTCTCCAGATCGTTGTGATACCTTAACATCCTGTCAAGTATATCGTCTATTGTTTTTATCATGGCTGCAGGTTTTAAAATAAAACATTTCTACATTATAAATGTACGAAATATATTACTTAAAGCTCTCTTTTACAGCTTATTATACTTCATTCCTTTTGATGATATATTTCAAATAATCTATTGTAAATTATCAAGTGTTTTCCTGATTTGCGGGGCATCGTACAATTGAGGGCGCATTTAAATTAAGTCATTTATCCCTTTTCTTTATCTTTACTGAAATTTAAATTTTTATACTAATGTTTTCAGGAATTGTTGAAGAAGCTGCACCGGTGGTGAAGCTTGAAAAGGAAAAGGAGAACCTGCATATAACTATGTCGTGTTCGTTTACCCATGAACTCAAAATCGACCAGAGTATCTCGCACAATGGAGTTTGCCTCACTGTCGTTAAAGTTGAGGATGACAGCTATACTGTTACGGCGATAAAAGAAACCCTCGATAAATCCAACCTTGGTAAACTTGAAGTTGGAAGCAAGGTAAACCTTGAAAGATCGACCAGGCTCGATGCCCGTATGGATGGTCATATAGTACAGGGACATGTTGACCAGACTGCTGTGTGCACTGAAGTTAGCGAAGCTGATGGCAGCTGGTATTATACCTTTGAATACGAACCTGCCCAGGAGGACTATATAACTGTTGAAAAAGGTTCTGTTTCGGTTAATGGTGTAAGCCTTACGGTAGTAAACTCTAAAGATAAATCGTTCCAGGTGGCAATTATTCCCTTTACCTACGAAATGACAAATTTCCACCAGATCGAGGCCGGAACGGTAGTTAACCTTGAGTTTGATATTATCGGTAAATATGTTGCCAGGTACCTGAGGGGGATGAAATAGGCGTAAGGCGTAAGGCATAAGGCATGGAGCCCACCTTCGCACCCCTGGTGCTTCGGCGGACAGGGCATGGGGCATGGGGCGTAGGGAAGAGAGAGAGAGAGAGAGAGAAAGGGAGAGGGAGAGAAAGGGAGAGGGAGAGAAAGGGAGAGGGAGAGAAAG
>JAZBNV010000018.1:0-3595 GCA_036350795.1 Marinilabiliaceae bacterium | reverse complement strand
GTCAAGGTTTTCATCAGTTTCAAAATTGATAAATTCCTGATCATCAAAACTTATAATTGCCACTTTGAGATAACTGCTTATAAAAGCTATCTCATCTCTTACAGGTACAAATTCGTTGTCCTGCTCCTGGAGAACATATCTTAAGGAATCAGACAAAAACGCCAGTGTTTCTGATGCTTTATCCTTATCCTTATAAATAAGTTCGTCAATATTATTAAAGACATTAAATAAAAAATGAGGATTTACCTGGGATCTTAATAAGGCAAGTTCAGCTTTATGGAACCTGGCTTCAGCATTCTCTTTATTCAGAAGGATCTGATTATTTATCTCGATAAGTTTAATAAAACTCGCAAGACCTGCAATAAAAGTAAATGAAAGGATACTTGAAAAAATGCGTCTGGCCATCAGAGACTCTTCAACTTCCAGGTTAAACAGAGGAATGATTGCATAGTCAGTTGCAAAGCTGAATAATATATTTAATATCAGGACCAGCCCAAGGCTTAAAACAAAAAGCAGGTATTTCTTCTTCAGGTAAATGCGAGGAATAATAAAATAAAGAATCAGGTAAACCAGCAATATGTCCTGCGGCAGGTAAACGGCATTAAGTATTATTGAATTATATATACCCCTGCCACTGATAAGCAGGTCAAACAATGAAAAAAACGAAAGTACAGAAAACCAGTACAAAAGATGCTTAGCTATTCTGCCGTACTTTATTAGTCCTGGATTCATTTGCTTATTACCTTCAAACGGCATTTTTAAAATAGATTTAACCTGAAAGATACTTATTTGCATCAAGTACTGATAATCTTTGAAACGCTTTTTTATTCTTAACCATCTTATGAGCTTTTTATACCGCGCAGGCACTAGCAAGAACTCATTAGATCATCCTGCATATATAAATAAAGGATCGCATGCAAATAAACAGCACTCATTAATAAAAGCTAAGAATAATAAAACATTGTCTGCAAAAACCACATTTTAATAGATAAAAGAACATCTGATAGAATTACGAAGACATTTCATAGATTTACAATCCTGATCAAACAGCAGCTACTGTAAAATAGCTATTCTTGTTTACTTAAAATAAACTCACAATGAGAAAATACATAGGTTCTGCATTAATTCTTTTAGCAATTTCCCTGTCATGCACCCGGGAGACAGGTATTCAGCCACTGATCAAAGTAAAATTCAGTGAAGAAGTATTTGGAAAAAGCATAAGCGGAAGACTTATCTTCCTGTTTGACAGTGATACGTCTTCGTCAGTTGTTATGGGGGTAAACCCGGCAAACCCTCAGCCGGTTTTTACCTTTGACCTGGTCAATCACAATCCGGAAGATACCCTCGTAATAAAGACATTTCAGGACGAATGGTACCTGAAATACTCCGAACTTAAGGGGGAATATGTGTGCAGGGTAATTCTAGATGCGGATACTCTCTCCAGATCCTCTCTTGTTACAAAAGGAAATGCCTGTTCAGGACGACTGAAAACCGGCATAATAGAGAGTAGAACAGATGATCTTATCTTCACTGTATCAAATACCTTTGATGGCTGGGTTTTTACTCCATCAGAAACTATAACTGAAGAAAGACTAAGGAGTAAATATTTAAGTGAATTCTGGTCATCTGAAATCTTTATTGAGTCTGCGCTTATCCTTCCGGAAGATTACTATAATTCTGATATTGAATATAAACTGGTTTTTATAATGCCCGGATTTGGATCCAGTCATGCAGCTGTTACATATGGAACCGGCCAGATAGACAGGTACGGAATAAATACTGTTGGCGAAAACAAGATATTTGTCTTTATGAATGGTGAGTTCTTCCAGGGATACCATCATTTTGTCGATTCAGAGAATAACGGTCCATGGGGAAGAGCCCTTGTTGAAGAATTTATACCCTATATTGAAAAGACTTATCGCGTAAAAGCCGGAGCTTCAAACAGGTACCTTATGGGGCAATCTTCAGGAGCATGGACTTCAATCTGGCTGCAAACCAATTATCCAGACAAGTTTAACGGAGCCTTTGCAGCTTCGCCTGACCCACTTGATTTCAGGGCTATGGCATTTGACATATATAAACCGGGGGCAAATTTCTATTTCCCCAGCAATCCTGATTCTATTCAACTTACGACAGCTAAGAACACCAAATTATTTACCATGCTTGAGGATGTTCTGGGTGAATTCGGACAGATCCGGTCGTGGGAATCAAGCTTCAGTCCGGCCCTGGAAAAAGGAACTCCGGCCCCACTGTTTGAAAGGGAAACCGGGCATGTTAACCCTAAGATTGCAGAATACTGGAAAAAACATGATATCTCAAATATAATAGCTGAAGATCCTGATTACTACAGGGATAAGCTCTCAGGTAAGTTGCATATTTATGTTTCAGAAGATGATCCCTACGGACTTGCCAAAAGCGTGCATCTAATTGAAGATGTTCTAAGCAACTTTGATATAAACGCAGAAATAAAATTCTTTAATGGGATGGGTCATAATGTATGGACTGACAGTTTGAGGGAGCGAATACATAAATGTATCGACAGGAACAATATAGAATGATTACAGCCATATATATTCTTATAAATATTCTTTCATCCGAAGGGCAGGTTTGGTTCATGCAGGATGCTGGGACAGCGCCTTATTCTGGATTGAGAGCTCCAACAGATCGGGTTGAACTTTTTGCACCGAATATCCTTTCCGGGCACTTCGATGATAGAATGATTAGCAATCCCTTACCCTGGCATAAAATGTTTACTCTCCCTGTTAAAATACAGATGCATAAGAGTCCGGGAAATGGATCTAACAATAAGTACTGGCTCAGTTCAGATATCATTAAGCCGATTAGACCGGGTAAATGTAAGACAGAAGTTTTTAAACCAGGGATAATATCCCTCGAAAACAGGAATGAAGGAAACCTGAGCTACAGTTCAAAATTCAATACCTTTATTTACAGGGTTTTCGATCCTGAGTTGAAAGACCCTCTAAAGCTGATAACATACAGTAAAAGAGGATCAGCTGAGATAACTAACCAGAACATAAGCATAGACAGCGAATTCAGGGAGTGGGATTTTAATTTTGACAGGACAGGCAAACAGTTCTACTTCACATCGGACAGGCCACTTGAGGCTCATATTTCTGAATCAAATGCAAATTCAAAAATATGGAAGGTGGCTTATATAAATGGTATCTGGGGTGAACCCTTCCCCCTGCCACCTCCTGTAAACATAAGTAATAGCTTCAGCGGATATCCGGCTTTTACAGATAATAGTCTGATGTACTTCCACAGCAACAGGTCAGAAAGTCTGGGAGGTGATGACATCTATACCTGTATTTCAGAGAATAACTCGTTCACCCAACTATCTCATCCAGCTTACCCAATAAACACAAGATTTAATGACAGGGATCCGGCAATATCGCCCGATGGGTCTGTACTCATATTTTTCTCAGATCGCCCTGGAGGTAGTTATGCCGATGGAGATCTATATATTTGCTCCAGAAATATGAAGGGCGAATGGAACAAAGCAATGCCGCTGGGAGGTCTTATAGGCTATGCCGGCCATCCGTATATCAGTGATGATGGCAATTCTCTGTTTTTT
>JAZBNV010000017.1:0-76128 GCA_036350795.1 Marinilabiliaceae bacterium | reverse complement strand
GTCTTGTGTCTTATATCAACATATCTACACTGATATATATGATGTTTTTATTTACGAGAATTTTTGCTTATTTTATGCCGAACCTTAAACTATAAAAAATGAAATACTTAAGCTACTTTCTTTTAGTATCTGTAATGCTGGTTTCATGCCAGAATAAGGATAAGAAAACAGACGAAACGGCCCAGGCAGATATGTCTGTTGAATATGTGCTTTACGAGGTTGAAATCGAAGGAATGACATGTACAGGTTGTGAAGAGACAATTGAATCGGGTGTAACTAAAGTTGAAGGTGTTGGATCTGTCGAGGCAAATCATACCTCCGGCAATGCACATATTAAATTTGTAGAGGGCAAAACAGATACCACAGCAGTAAGAAAAGTTATTGAGGCTTCCGGTTATAAAGTTACCGGCTTTAAGCTTGCAGATGCAGCTGGATCTGAAGAAGCAAAATAACCGATCATTCAGAACATTACATGGAAGAAGAAAAAAAGAGCAAGGCTTCGCGGAACACTAACGATGAAGCAGGGAAAAGCTCCCGTCGCGACTTTATGAAATCCATTGGCCTTGTAGGTGCTGCAGCAGTTACAGGAGGAGCTGCAATATACTCGGGTTATAAATATGAGAAGGATAAAGGTCCGAAAGATACCGTCAGGGTACTTACCGAAGATAATAAGCTTGTAGAAATCCCGGTAAGCGAGATAAAAAAAGTCACATCCGAATTAAAAGTTCTCCAATCAAGGGGAAGACAGGGAATTGCAGGCAGAAGATGGGTTATGGTAATCGACCTGGCAAAATGCCGTAACGCCCGGCAATGCGTGGCAGCTTGCCAGTCGGCACACCACCTCAGGCCTTACGAATACCATATCAATACCCTGGTAATGCAGGAGAACGAGACGAGTGCGCCCTACTTTATGCCAAAGCCCTGCCAGCATTGCGATAATCCTCCATGTGTTTCTGTATGCCCTGTTGATGCAACTTTCAAAAGACCCGATGGTATAGTACTTATTGATAATGAAAGATGTATAGGCTGCAGGTTCTGCATCGCCGCCTGTCCCTATTCGGCCAGGATCTTTCACTGGGAAGCACCAAAAACAGTTGAAGGTGATGAAGAACTTACCTATGATGTGGAACTTAATGTACCTCAGCGTAAGGGTACCGTTACAAAATGTCTGTTCAGTGCCGACCGGGTAAGAGAGGGATATCTGCCCTATTGCGTGTCTGCCTGTCCGAATGGAGTATTCTACTTTGGCGACGAAAACGAAGACTCTGTAACCAACGGTACAAGCAAAGAAACAGTGCGACTGAGCCTCTTGCTTGAAGACAACGCAGGCTACAGGCTTATGCCCGAACTTGGTACCCAGCCCAGGGTATATTACCTGCCTCCTAAAAACAGGTTATTTGAATTCCCGGAAGACCAGAAACCGGGCAAACACGACACCAAACATATTTAAACTGATACCCCAGAATGTCAGACTCAGATAAGAAACACATAGCCAGGCCGGAAATTATTGATAAAGTTGCCGGCGACCTGCTTGCACCGGTCAGAAAAAACCGCTCATTCATCCTCTGGATGGGCTTCCTGACAATGTGCCTGGTGGTTTGTCTTTACGCCTACTTCCTGCAGTTAAAGAATGGCCTGATTGTTACAGGTATGCGCGACTATATTAGCTGGGGCATGTATATAGCCAACTTCGTTTTTTTTGTTGCTGCCAGCCTGATTGGCATGCTTATTAGTGCAGTTCTCGGACTGATAGGATATACCTGGGTTAAACCCATTGCGCGGATTGCTGAAATAATTGCAATTGCTTTTGCAGCTATTGCCGGTATAGTTATTATTACTGATATGGGTAGGCCCGACAGGTTGCCTTACCTCTTTATGTACGGCAGGATACAATCACCAATTATCTGGGACGTAACCGTAGTAACCACTTATTTTGTATTAAGCTTCCTGCTGTATTTTCTGCCCATGATCCCCGACCTTGCAATCGGGAAAACAAGACTGAAAGATGCCCCTCCCTGGGTAATAAAAGCTTATGAGCTACTCTCTTTCAGGTGGGTTCATAAGAAAGCACAGTATAAGATTATGTTCAGGTCGATACGTATTCTCCTTATTTTAATAATACCCACCGCCTTTGCTATTCATACAGTAACTTCATGGTTGTTTGCAGTTACACCAAGGTCGGGATGGGACAGCACGATCTTTGGTCCCTATTTCCTCTCCGGTGCCTTTGTAGCCGGTAGTTCGGCAGTAATAATAGCCATGTACTTCTACCGTAATAATTTTAAGCTTAAGGAGTATCTTACCGACATGCACTTCGATAAAATGGCAAAGCTGCTGGTACTGGTTGCTATTGTTTACTTCTATTTTAATATAAATGAATTTCTTGTACCGGGCTATAAGCTAAAGAAATTTGATGCTGTACACCTGCAGGCTCTTTTTACAGGCCATCATGCCTTACTATTCTGGAGCACGCAGCTTCTGGGACTTATTATCCCAACCATACTGCTCCTGTTCAAAGCAATGAGAAAACCCCTTCCTGCAACTATTATTTCTGTATTTGTACTTATAGGCAGCTGGTTGAAAAGATATATCATTGTTGTACCAACCCAGGAGCACCCCTTCCTGCCCGTGCAATTTGTACCCGGCGAATGGGTGGTATATAAACCTACCATTATTGAAAGTTCAATTACAATGCTGGCCTTCGTCCTGGTATTATTTATTATTACCCTCCTGTCAAAATCCTTCCCTGTTATACCTATATGGGAAATGGCCGAGGAAAAAGAAAAAGAAATGAAGGAAAATGAGCAAAAGAAAAATAGTTAATATGATACGGTATATACTGCTACTTACAATACTGCTTGTTCCTTCTTTATTATTTTCCCAGGAATGGATAGTACCGGAAGACAGGGCAGCACAGCTGTCTCCTTTTGAATTCAGTTCAGAATCTTTTTCAGCCGGAGAGTCGGTCTATATGCTTAATTGCAAATCATGCCATGGCGATCCGGGTAAAGCCAATTACCAGGCCCTGGTGCCTGCACCAGGTGATCCGGCGTCAGAGAAGTTCCAGCTAAACAGTGACGGATCACTGCAATTCAGAATAAGCGAGGGACACGGACTGATGCCATCATTTAAAAAGGTACTTTCCCCCAATGATATATGGAATGTTATTTCCTATATCAGGAGTTTTAACGATAACTATAAACAGGAGGTGGCTCTTATTTCAAAGCTGAGCAATGTTAAATGGTCAGAGATAAAAATAATCCTGGATACTGATAGTGATAAACACCTTGTTACAGCAGAAGTAACAGGCCTGGAAGGTAAAGAATGGACTCCGGTCCCAAATACCGAAGTAAGTATATCGGCCCTGCGCTATTTTGGCGATCTTACGATTGACAGACCGAAGATGACTGATGAGTCTGGCACGGTTGCTTTTGAGATGCCTCACGATCTCCCGGGCGACAGTACAGGAAATATATTGCTTACCGCACGCCTGACAGATATTGACCTCTTTGGAGAAATTATTACGCAGAAAGAACTGGCTATTGGCCTTCCAACTGATGTGCCGGCACTGAATAGTCAGAGAGCTATGTGGAATATTGGAAGAAAGGCTCCGGTGTGGCTCCTCATGGCATACCCGGGTGTTGTTCTTACAGTATGGGCATTTATTTTCTTTGTTTTATTACAGTTAAGAAAGGTATACCATCTTGGTGAGGATGAATAAAAAAAAATATGATGATTAAAAAAACTATAACTTTTGTAGCTCTGCTGGTATTTGGTTTTCTGCCTGTTAGCGCGCAGACTACTATCGACGAAGACCTGATCGAGGTTGGCATAGTTGAAAAACTTGGTGATCTTATTCCGCTTGATCTGAAATTCCTGAATGAAGCAAACGACAGTGTAAGCCTGGGAGAACTGATCGATAAACCTACCATCCTGTCTTTTGTGTATTTCGACTGCCCCGGACTTTGCAGTCCGCTGCTCACAGGGATATCAGAGGTGGTTGAAAAGCTTGATATGACACTGGGTGAAGAATACCAGGTTATAACAATAAGCTTTAATACAAAAGATACTCCTGAAAAGGCTATTATAAAGAAAAATAATTTCGTTCAGAAGATAGGAGAAGAAAACAGGCGGCACTGGATTTACCTTACCGGATCGCAGGAAAACATTCTTGAGATAACTGCCTCAGTCGGATTTAAATATAAACCACAGGGACTTGACTTTGCGCATCCTTCAGCCATTATCCTGCTAAGCCCCCAGGGCAAAATAACCCGCTACCTTTACGGGATAAACTTCCTTCCCTTCGATGTTAAAATGGCTGTTATAGAGGCACAGCAGGGTATTGAACGACCAACAATCAATAAAATACTTGAATACTGTTTTGCCTACGACCCAAATGGAAGAACCTATACCTTGCAGGTAACAAGGATAGTAGGCAGTTTTATGTTATTTATACTCTTGCTTGGCTTCCTGGTTCTGGTTATCAGGAAAAGACGTAAAAAATAAAACCATCAATATGAGCACATACACACACGAAAGTTATCTTGAACATAAAGGCAAATACTCCGGTATTTTAGGCTGGCTTACGTCAACCGATCATAAAAAGATTGGCCTGCTCTATATGTACGGGATAATAGTTTTTTTCTTTGTTGCTGCTGCACTTGGACTGCTTATGAGAATTGAAAAATTCGCACCAGGCCAGGACATAATGAGTGCCCAGACCTACAACGGGATATTTACAATACACGGCATAATTATGATCTTTATAGTTGTGATCCCGGGTCTTGCGGCAGTATTCGGCAATTTTTTCCTCCCCATAATGATAGGAGCCAAAGATGTTGCCTTCCCTAAACTGAACCTCTTTTCGTGGTACCTGTGGCTAACAGGCTCAGTACTGGGAGTACTGTCACAATTTATTGGAGGAGGATCACCCGATACCGGCTGGACTTTCTATGTGCCTTACAGTGCAGAATCATCCACAAGTGTTATATGGGCCCTTACAGCCGCATTTGTGCTTGGCTTTTCATCTATCCTTACAGGACTGAATTTTATAGTAACCATGCACAGGATGAGAGCACCGGGCATGACCTGGTTTAAGATGCCTTTATTTCCCTGGTCGCTTTATGCAACAGCATGGATACAGGTTCTGGCCACCCCTATTGTAGGAATTACACTGCTGATGGTAATTGCAGAAAGAACACTAAGCATAGGCTTCTTCGACCCTGCCCTGGGAGGCGACCCATTGCTCTTCCAGCACCTTTTCTGGATCTATTCCCACCCTGCTGTGTATGTAATGATACTGCCTGCTATGGGTGTGGTAACAGAAATATTTCCCACCTTCAGCCAGAAACCGGTCTTTGGCTATGGAGCAATTGCAATATCAAGTCTTGCCATAGCACTTGTAGGTTATTTCGTGTGGGGCCATCATATGTTTACAACCGGTATTAGCTACTGGTCGAGGTGGTTCTTCTCATTTCTGACCTTTATTGTAGCCGTGCCAAGTGCTATAAAGGTGTTTAACTGGGTATCTACCATGTACGGAGGTTCAATAGACCTTAAACCACCGCTTCTATACGCTATTTCATTTATTTTCCTGTTTATGATTGGTGGTTTTACAGGCCTGACACTCGGTGCACTTGCAACAAACGTCCAGACACACGATACTTCATTTGTGGTCGCTCATTTCCATTATATAATCTTCGGCGGAATGGGCTTTGCATTTTTTGCAGGCATCCATTACTGGTTCCCTAAAATCTACGGTCGCATGTACAGTAACCGCTGGGCATACTGGGGCTGGGGCTTTACCTTTGTCGGCTTTAATGTTCTGTATTTCCCCCTCTTTATTATTGGCATCCAGGGCATGCCAAGGCGCTATTTTGATTACCTGCCACAATTCCAGACCGGCCATATGATATCAACCGTCGGGGCATTTATCCTGGTAAGCGGCCTGATAATAATGGTAAGTAACCTGGTATACCACAGGAGGAAAGGAGAAGTTGCTCCTGCCAATCCATGGAAGGGTGTCACTCTCGACTGGTTAATCCCCTCTCCTCCTCCACTGGAGAATTTTGATGAGATCCCGGAAATAAAACATAAACCCTACCTCTTCGATAAGAGTACCGATGAAGATTAAAACCTCAGACACTTATGAGCAGCACTCTTTCACACGACGAACACTATGATCCCGAAGGGTCGAAAATTGGAATGTGGCTTTTCCTTTTTACCGAACTCTTTCTATTTGGGGGGCTATTCCTGGTATATGCTGTTTTCAGGAATAAGTATTCTGCCGATTTTCACCATGCCGGCGAAGAATTAAATGCCTTTATCGGGACACTCAATACCGTGGTGCTGCTGGTAAGCAGTATGACAGTGGCTATGTCGATCACCGCTGTACAGAAAAAAAACAGCAAACTTGCCATCCTGCTTATTTTTATTACCATCCTGCTGGCACTGGTGTTTATGGTAAATAAATACTTCGAATGGTCGTACAAATTTGAACACCATCTTTATCCCGGTTCCGACCTGATGTTGCATCTTCCGAAAGGAGAAATTCTTTTCTTCGGGCTTTACTTTATGATGACCGGGCTGCATGCCCTTCATGTGTTGGTAGGAATGGTGCTGCTTACCATCAATGTATTTAAAGTAAAATCAGGAAAAGTACACAGCGAGCGGGTCGGCTTCCTTGAAAACAGCGGGCTTTACTGGCACCTTGTCGACCTGATATGGATATTCCTTTTCCCACTGCTTTACCTGGTAACTTAATATACATAACTATGGAAAACGAAAAACATCATATAAGCTCTTACAGGTCGCACGCAGTTATCCTGGTGATTTTACTGACTTTCACACTTATTTCTGTTCTGGTTACGCAGATTAACTTCAGCACTTTTTCAGTAGGCGTGGCCCTGCTTCTGGCTTCTGCAAAGGTGACACTGGTGCTTATTTATTTTATGCACCTGAAGCACGAGAGTAAAATAATACGCGCTATGGTTGCGGGAGTCTTTGCCCTCTTTGCCGTGGTGGTACTAATTACATTTATTGATTATTTATTAAGATAAAATATACAACTATGTTTAACGGTGCATCAAATTTGGCAGAGGGAGTAGACAGGGCTTTTGCATTTATCTTTTTAATAGCTTTCATATTCATAATAGGCATAACAGCCTTTATGATCTATACCCTTATTAAATATAACCGTAAGAAAAACAAGCCCGCAAAACAGTTCTCCGGGAGTGTTAAACTCGAAGTTATCTGGACCGCAGTTCCGACCATCCTGGTACTACTGATGTTCTACTATGGCTGGGTCGGATTTGCACCTATGCGTAATGTACCTGACGATGCAATGGTAATAAACGCTATTGGCCGCATGTGGGAATGGGAATTTGATTATGGCGACGGTAAACTGTCAAAAGAACTGGTAATACCCGTTAATAAACCCGTACGCCTTAACCTTATCTCCGAAGATGTTAACCACAGCCTCTTTATCCCGGCCTTCAGGGTTAAGGAAGATGTTGTTCCGGGCTACAATAACTATCTCTGGTTTACTCCCTATTATATTGGCGACTACGAGATACTATGTACAGAATACTGCGGTTTGCTTCACTCATCAATGACTTCCAAAACAAGGGTGGTTGATTCAACCGATTTTGCGACCTGGTTAGCAGATCTTGAAGCAACTGGAAATATCCCCGAAGCACCCGGACTTACACTCCTGAAAAATACGGGTTGCCTGGCATGCCATTCACAGGATGGGTCCAAACTAGTAGGCCCCAGTTTTAAAGGTGTTTTCGGGACTGAGCAAATTGTTATCACCAGTGGTGAGGAAAGAACAATAAGCGTTGATGAAGAATACCTTAAGTTGTCGATAATCGATCCGGAGGCCGATATGGTGAAGGGATATGCAAAAGGCCTGATGCAATCGTATAAAAACACTCTTACTGAAGAAGAAATTGAGCTGATGATAGACTATATCAAGACTATAAAATAGCTTATGAAAGCCTGGCTCCAACTTATTAAATATAAACTGAGCCTGGCAGTTACCATTACCGGACTTAGCTTATACCTTATACAGTCAGGCAATATCGACCCTGGCCTTGCTCTTACTGCTTTCGGTATCTTTTTACTGGCATCAGGCGCATCCATACTCAACCAGTACCAGGAAAAAGAATATGACTCTCTTATGGAGAGAACTTCGAACAGGCCCCTGCCCTCCGGTACAATCAGTCCCCTTAATGCTCTTTTTGCTTCGGCGCTAATGATCCTGGCCGGCAGCCTCCTGCTGCTGTTTTTAAGTACTGCCGCCGCCATTCTGGGTCTTGTAAATATTCTTCTCTATAACCTGGTTTACACCAGGCTGAAAAGGATTTCCTACCTGGCCATAATACCCGGAGCCCTGGTAGGTGCCCTGCCGCCACTGATAGGATGGTTTGCTGCAGGAGCGACAGAACTGAGAGCCCAGGTGGTTTTTCTCTCGGTTCTTATGTTTATGTGGCAGGTCCCGCACTTCTGGATACTAGTAATCAAATACAACGAAGACTATCAGAAGGCAGGTTTTAAAAGTATCCTGTCAATAATGAATCAGGGCCAGGTAAGACGGGTTGTGAGTGCATGGATAATTCTGGGAACTCTCCTTGCTCTTTCGTTTCCGTTTTTTGGTCTCAACCCGGTCACAGCAATAAAATGGATATTACTGGCACTCTGTTTAGTTTTTATTATAATGTGTAATCTAAGTATCTTCAAACGTAAAACCCTTACAAGGGCTTTTATACTGAGCAATATCTTTATCGTACTTTTCTTTGCCCTGATGGCCCTGGGGTATTTACTATAAGCCCAGGGTTCGCACCAGGTGTGAAATTGCAAAGAAACCAACTATCTTATAAAATTAAGGTCCATATCCTCGGCCTGTGTCCTCTGCCTGTAATTATTGAAATTGTAGGTAAAGGTCAGCGTTACAACCTGCTGCTCAGGAATTACTGTTGCTATAGTACGGTATCCCTCTCCTGAAAGTACATTCTCAATCTTAAAGGTTTTGAATATATCCCTTACACTCAGTGCAAGGGCTGCCTTATCCTTTAGTAAGGACTGCCTTATACCACCATTAATCATATATGATGCATTCTGTGTCCCCTGAACGCTAATACTGGGGCCGTTATATATTGCCGACAGGGTTAACCTTGTGGTTTTGGTGGGCAGAAAAACCGAGGTAAAGTTACCTGTCCATACTACCCTGCTGTTGTCATTTTCCTCGTAAACCAGTTCATCATCCAGCTTATAGTAATACAGGTTTCCTGAGCCAATTACTCTCAGCCATGGTGCTGCCTGGATATTAACCATCAGCTCACTACCTGCAGAATGAGAGCTATTGGCGTTAATAAACTGTTGCCGCATAAGCCCTCCCGATTCAGGGGTAATAACAACCGATAAAAGGTCATTTACCTTCCTGTAGTAAGCCTCTACAGAAAGAAAGCCTGTCTTAAGCTGGTTCTGGTAAGCCAGTTCGTACGAATCAATAAACTCCGGAGTAAGGTCAGGATTACCACTTACTATCAACTGGTTATCGGCATACTGCGGAAAGGGATTGAGCTGCGAGCGTGAAGGCCGGTTAACTCTCCTGCTGTAGCTTAACTGCAAACTCTGGTTATTCTTAAGTTTACGTGTAAAGCTTGCCGAAGGGAAAAGGTTTAGTTTCTCATAGCCATACTCCTCATTACTGTCAAGTTGCTGCAGCAAACGATTTGTATATTCAGTTCTCAGGCCCAGCTGGTAATTAAATTTACCAGGGTCACCTCCCCATGTAGCATATATTCCATGAATTACCCTGTCAAGATTCATCTCGTTACTGAAGTCAGTATCCTCAAGCCAGGTTCCTCCCGGAATATCAAAATATGTCATTGCCTGGTCATTCTTTTCCATAAGTCTTCTGTACTGGTATCCTAACTCGAGTTTGCCCTTACCCTCAAAACTGTTTTCATAATCAGCCTTGATCCTTAGGTCATTCAGGTCCATACCATTTGATATCTTCTTCTGATCGGTTAGATTACCTGTAGGTTCCCACGCAGCTGTCATCTCCTCTTCAACAAGATCCTGGTCAAGTTCTCCCTGGAAGCCACCAAGAAATATATTGCTTTGTAGTTTACTTCCCTCCTTTTTAAACTTATGATCCCATGTCAGAGAGGGCATATAGAATATCCCATTAACATGAAGATCATTTGAGAAATTAAAGTTTCCACTTAAAGCGGGATCATCCAGAGTTCTAACTATACCATTATCAAGCAAAGCATTAATGTTTTGTGGTCCGAATCGACCCGAGAGTGTAAGACTGTTCCTTTCATTTATTGTATAATCCATGCCGAGGTTACCCACCAGTGTTCTTATCCTGGTTGCCTGTGATAAATCATTATCAACCTCACTATCGCCCCCCGCATCACTTATTTCGCGAAGGATGTTTCCTTTTACCGAGGTATTATAGCTTGTTCCTGTAAGCCCCGCATAAAAATTGATTTTCTCCTTCCGTATATTAAACTGTGCATCACCATTGTACTTGCCTTTCAGTCCCGCCATAAGGCTTACCTGGCCGTTGACTCCTGATTCAGTCTGCTTCTTTAATACCAGGTTAATAATACCTGTCACCCCGTCAGGATCATACTTTGCTGATGGATTTGTAATTATCTCAACATCCTCAACCATTTCAGGAGGAATCTGCCTTAGCATATTCACCCCCACACCCGGAACCGGTTTCCCGTCTATCAGTAGTGTATAATTACCACTTCCCCTGAGCAATACATTACCTTCTGCATCAAGAGTAACAGACGGTGCATTCTCAAGTACCTCTGCAAGAGTTGTGGCACCGGCATCCTGGAATTCCTTTACTTTAAGTATCTTTTTATTATCCTTATAAATTATCTGTGGCCTGATAGCCACAACGCTTACACTACCCAGGTCACCGGCAGCTTCTGTAAGTACTATATCGCCCAGGTCAAATACCGGGATATCTTCCGAAAGATTAAACCTGAAACTTTTACCCCTGTAACCTACAAAAGTTGAGCTTAGAATATAATCGCCGCCCGGCAGCTTATCAATAATAAATATTCCATCCGGACCGGATGCTACCCCCCTCACAGTAGCTGAATCTGGCATACTGTAAACAGCAACTGTTACATTAGCAAAAGGCTCTCCGCTATCACCATTGAGTACCCTTCCTCTTACCTGTCCTGCAATGGAGGGCTGCCCGAATCCATAAACTGTGATTGCTGCTGCCATAAGGCAAATAATTATTCTTTTCATTTTCTGGCTTTTTTAATAGTTAGTCTTTGGTTTTTGCTTTTCACTACAATCTGAATTATAAGCACAAATATCAATCCTGCATATCACTGCTTAAAATCTGTTCTGCTTACAAAGATTATTTATCTGTAAACAGCTTAATTCAAGGGATAATCTGCCGCGAAGTCTCTTACCGAGAAAAAAGGGCCGGTCACAGATTATTTTTGCTGAAGGAATATCAAAATCGCTACTTTTACACAATAAAATATAAGGTCAGGTTGTATGCGCAGGTTTGCAATTATTTCAATACATATAGTGATATGGCTGATAGTCATTGTCGCTCCTTTTTTTATTTCGCTGTCATCAAAAGAATTACCACAAAACGTCCTTATCTTTTACTTTCTTGAAGCAATTTTCCACCCGATAGTATTTTACACCTTCTTTATTCTTATTATACCGGCAACCATCTATCGAAAAGGGAAGGTATTAAGCACTATTGCCATATACCTTTTAACCTTAACGGGCCTGATAATAATTAAGGTGGGGATTGTATTTGCTGTAGACACTATGCTGAATCTTAATTTTGATGAGCACGATGTTTACGGCACAAAGTTCTTTGCCGGCACGGCCGTAAATATGGTGTTTATGGTTGCCCTGTCCCTGCTGGTCAGAATTGCTCTCTACTGGGCATCTGACAAAAGAAGAAGCACAGAGCTTGAATTGCAGGAGCATAAGATGGAGGTTGAGCTGCTGAAAGCACAGATAAACCCGCATTTCTTCTTTAATACCCTGAACAATATTTACTCGCTTGTTTATAAAAAGTCGGACGACGCTCCTGCAGCCGTAATGAAGCTGTCAGAAATAATGAGGTATATTATCTACGATTCCAAATCGCAGATGGTACCCATGGAGAAAGAAGTTGAACAACTTTTCAACTATATTGAGCTGGAGAGATTAAGATCGAGCGATCCCGGGTTTATTGAAATAGAGACTGAAGGTAATTTTTCGACCCACGTTGTGCCTCCCATGGTCTTCCTCTCATTTGCCGAAAATGCCTTCAAACATGCAAAAAGGAAAGTCAGGAAACCGGGAATAAAATTTAAGATCGCTGCAAAAGAAGGTAAAATCATGTACTCTGTCACAAACTATATACTTACCGAGCCCCATAATAATCATATGGGAGAAGGAATTGGAATGCAGAATACACGCAGGCGACTGGAGCTGCTTTATCCAAACTGTCATAAGCTTCAAATAAAAAAGGACAGTGACGTTTATGAAGTAAGATTATCTCTCGACTGTAAATATTGATATTAATATATTGTTATGAAATTAAGATGTATAGCTATAGATGATGAGCCACTGGCCCTGGAGATCATATCAGATTATATCTCAAAGGTTCCTTTCCTTGAACTGATTGAGACATTTGACAACGCCCTCGACTCGATTGATTTTATAAAACGGGAAGAACCGGAGCTGATGTTCCTCGATATCCAGATGGAATCATTTACAGGTATCCAGCTTGTTCAGTCGCTAAACAAACGACCTGAGGTAATCTTTACAACCGCTCACGATAATTATGCGGTTGAAGGATTCGAACTGAATGCAGCTGATTACCTTATGAAACCAATCTCGTTCGAAAGATTTGTTAAGGCTGTTGATAAGGTGTATAATAAGCTCAGGCCTCTTCCTGAGAAACGAAAGTATTCAGAAGTTACTATCTCCAACCCTTCAGAGAAGTACTTCTTTGTCAAGACAGAGAACCGGTTACAGAAAGTATTTTTCGACGATATACTATGGGTGGAAGGACAGGGCGATTACCTGAGAATAATTTCCGTAAAGGAGAAAATCATGACTCTTCAGAACTTTAAGACCCTGTCATCAATACTGCCCGAAAAGAATTTTATCAGGGTACATAAATCCTACATGGTTGCCATTAATAAAATTGATAGTGTAAGCAGAAACAGGATATCAATAGGAAAAGAGATTATACCTGTAAGCGACAGCTACAAAAATCACTTCTACGATACTCTCAGGGAAAAAGGAATGGTATAGCCATATTTGTTATATTTGATCCTTTGTATGTACTATAAACAGGGTACTATATGAGGAAGCATATTATTAATGCTGTAACAGGCCTTCTCCTGGCTTCAGTTTTTCTTTACCTTACCTTGCGGAATAAGCCTCTTGATGAGATATTTAAGCTTCTTAAGGAAGTGAACCTGAACTGGATCTTAGTAAGTGGCATCTTTCTTGCCCTGGTCTTTGTGCTAAGATCACTGAGATGGAAACTGCTTCTTAACAACACCGGCGCCAGGCCAGGATTTTCCGACGTTTCATATTCATACCTTCTTGGGGTTTTTGTAAATAGTTTTACCCCGAAGCTCGGTGAAGTTGTAAGGTGTACCTCTATTGAGAAAAGTTCAGGCATTGAAACTTCGAAGAGTTTCGGCACAGTTATATCAGAACGGTTTTACGACCTGGCAGCGCTTGTAGCCGGAATCCTGATTATTCTGTTTTTTGAGTCAGACAGGCTGGGATCTCTTGTAGCAAATGCTTTTAAGAACCTGTTCGCAGGCATTGGGTCCAGAGCACTTGTGATCTTAATATATATAGCCGCCGCACTGGCGGTGGGCATTTTGCTGTGGATGCTGGCAAGGAAATTCGGACTGGCCGGCAGGATTAAAAACTTTGCACGGGGAGTAGCGTCAACGGCGAAGATGACCTTCAGAATAAAACAGTCGCGGAACTTTGCACTCCAGACAATCCTGATCTGGGGGGTAATGATTCTGATGAACTATGCTGTACTCAGGTCGCTGCCTGCGACCGAATCTTTCAGCCTGTATTTTGCTATGGTAGCCCTCTTTATTGGCACCATTGGATGGGCAATACCTTCTCCCGGAGGCATAGGAACATCACATTTCTTTATTCTGCAGCTATTTATTCTGTTTAACCTGAACGAAGAAACAGGAATAGCCTACGGCATACTTATAAACGGCTTACAGGTCTTTTTTACCATCGCTGCCGGCTTTCTGGCACTTAGTATTGTAACTATAATAAGAACACTTAAAAAGAAAACAAAACATATAAAAGATGAGAAAAATCAAAATCACTAAAAGCGATATAAGCCTTATAATATTATCATTCGGACTTTTTCTTTCTCTTGGTTCATGCATGCAACCTGCTCCTGCAGAAGATTTTGATCCGGTGGAGCTGGTTAATCCCCTTATGGGTACAGATTCAGAGTTCAGTCTGTCGAACGGAAATACCTATCCGGCCATTGCAGTACCCTGGGGAATGAATTTCTGGACACCACAGACAAGAAGAATGGGAGACGGCTGGGCTTATACCTATGATGATTATAAAATACAGGGCATAAAGCAAACCCACCAGCCAAGTCCCTGGATTAACGACTATGCAGCCTTTTCATTGATGCCCCTTACAGGAACTCTTAAGGTTGACGGGCAGGAACGGGCCTCATGGTTCTCGCATAAGGCCGAAATATCCAAACCCTATTATTATTCTGTTTACCTGGCCGATTACGATGTAACAGCAGAAATAAGCCCGACTGAAAGAGCCGCCATTTTCAGGTTCACCTTCCCGGCAAACGACTCTTCATTTATACTTCTGGATGCCTTTAATAAAGGCTCTATGGTAAAGATCCTGCCCGAAGAGAGAAGGATAGAAGGATTCTGCAGGAACAACAGCGGCGGAGTACCCGATAACTTCCATAATTACTTTGTGCTTGAATTTGACAGGGATTTTGAAATAAGTTCTACCTGGAATGCAGGGGAAATAAAGCATGGCGTTCTCGAAGATGAAGGCTTTCATGTTGGAGCAATTGTAGGCTTTAAAACGACAGAAGGAGAAGAGCTTATTGTAAAGGTCGCTTCATCTTTTATCAGCCCCGAGCAGGCAAAACTAAATCTTGAACGCGAAATAGGTGACAGTGACTTTGAAACAATAAAAAAAGAGGCTAAAAGCTCCTGGAACATGGAACTTCAGAGATTCAGGGTTGAAGACAGCAATTTCGACAGGGTAAGAACCTTCTATTCATGCCTTTACAGAGTGTTACTATTCCCAAGGCGTTTCTATGAAATAGACTCAGCAGAAAATATTGTTCACTACAGTCCCTATAATGGAAAAGTACTTCCAGGCTATATGTTTACAGACAATGGCTTCTGGGACACATTCAGGGCAGTATTCCCCTTCTTTACCCTCTTCTACCCCGAGCTCAACAGCCATATAATGCAGGGACTGGTAAATACCTATAATGAAAGCGGATGGCTTCCGGAATGGGCCAGTCCCGGACATCGTGACTGTATGATAGGATCCAACTCGGCCTCACTTATTGCCGATTCATACCTGAAGGGAATAAGGGGCTACGATATAGAAACCCTGTACGAGGCAATGGTAAAGAACAGTAACGGTGTAGGTCCCGTAAAATCAGTAGGCCGCTACGGAGCAGATTATTATAATAAGCTGGGTTATGTGCCATACGATGTGGGTATCAGGGAAAATACAGCCCGCACACTTGAATATGCATATGCAGATTTCTGTATTGCAGAACTTGCCCGCGAGCTGGGAAAACCGCAGGAAGAAATTGATCTCTATGCCGGGCGGGCAATGAACTATAAAAATGTGTTTGATACGGGAAGATCCTTGATGAGGGGTAAAAACGAGGACGGAACCTTCCAGTCACCTTTCAGCCCCTATAAATGGGGAGACGCCTTTACCGAGGGAAACAGCTGGCACTATACATGGAGCGTGTTTCATGATATCCAGGGATTAATAGACCTTATGGGAGGTAATGAAAACTTTGTTGCAAAGCTGGATTCAGTATTCGAGGTAGCTCCTGTGTTCGATGCCTCTTACTATGGCTTCCCAATACACGAAATAAGGGAAATGCAGATTGCGAACATGGGTAACTATGCCCACGGCAACCAGCCCATTCAGCATATGCTCTACCTCTACAACTTTGCCGGTGCACCATGGAAAAGCCAGGCCAGGGCTCGTGAAGTAATGACAAAACTATATAACTATACACCCGATGGTTATTGCGGCGACGAAGATAACGGCCAGACATCGGCCTGGTATATTTTCAGTGCAATGGGATTCTACCCTGTTTGCCCGGGTACCGACGAATATGTTTTCGGATCTCCCCTCTTCAACAGGATTACACTGAAGATGGAAGATGGCAGAGAAATGATTCTCGAAGCGCCGGGGAACTCTGACGAAAATATCTATGCAGATAAGATACTCTTTAATGGTAAGAAACATAATAAGAACTTTATTACACATGCAGACTTACAAAAAGGAGGGAAAATTACTTATAGAATGAGTAATACTCCGAATAAATCAAGAGGTACAGAACCAGGCAGTTACCCATTCTCAATATCAAAATAATGCCGTTATTAATAACGGCATTAATAACGGCAATACTCAACATTAATTTTATCAGCCTTTTTTGAAATTCTTAATACTAATAATAGTGAATATATGAGAATTATAAGGAAATTGCATGTAATATGTCTGTTTGTTTTCATGGCATTGGTAAATGGATGTAATACCAAATACAATGATCCAGTTCTAGATAATTTCAAAAGAACTCAGAAACTAAAACATTTCCCTTCACGAATTGAGAGTGATTCAATCGGTGCAATAATAGATTTACTTATAATGGATTCAGTTTTAGTTACTAATAATATGTATGAAGAATTTGTATATAGACTATACAATATTAATACAAGACAACCTATCATTAACTGTGTTAAGAAAGGGAGAGGCCCTTTTGAAGTATTGCAACCTAACTTACTAAATAGAGATAGCAATACGATTTTTTCAACTTTTGATGTGAATAGCAGATCTCTTATATTTTATACCATTTCAGACCTTATTAACGGAATCTTGGGTTCCATCAAGGTTGTTAGACTTGATTATAACATTTTTAGAGCTATTCCCATTAATGATTCTTTGGTTTTATGCACAGGTGCATTTGAAAATGGTGAGTTCATCTTGATCAATATGAATTCGAAAAACATTATCTCAACACTTAATTACCCTAAATCAAAAGAGTTTGAATCTATCTCAGACTTCACCAGAGGTTTTGTGCTTCAAGGGGAATTGGCACTAAGACCAAATAATGTTGAATTTGTCAAGGTGGCTGGTAGTGCAGGAATTATTGAAATTGGAAAGATAGTTAATGGAAAAATGAAGAGAGTTATTAGTGAAGAATATTACTATCCAACATTCAAGTTAAATGGTAAATTTCCTGTGTATGCAAAGGAAACAAAGTTCGCATTCCATTCATTAATTGCGACAGAAGATCATTTTTACGTTATTTACTCTGGGAATTCTATTGCCGATAAGGGAAAAGAATTTACTTCTGGAGAACATATTCTTATATATGATTGGGAATTGAACCCAATTATCCATTGTAAATTAGATAGAGAGTTAAAGCGTATGTCCATTAATATAGAAAGAAATATTGCTTATGGTTACTCAATAAATTCAATATCCGGAGAACCAGAAATAGTGTGTTATGAATTACCCAATCTATAATAGAATACTGTTTTTAGTAATATGTTCTCATATCTTATTGGTTGTAGCATGCAATAGTAATACTAAGAGCGAGGAAAATGATATTGAAAATAAATGGTATGGCAAACAAATAATCTTACCAAATCAAAAAGAAAATGCTTTGAAAAGCATAAATCAAGATGGTTTAAAAATAGTGACTAGAATCAATGGGCACTGTTATTCATGTTTGCTTCAACTTAAAGAATGGCAAAGGCTAATAGAAGATGTTTCTCTGAAAGGAACTATTTCTTACTATATTTACGTTGTTGTGCCAGATAGTATTTACTTCAACAATGTTAATAGCTTGAAGATCCGTTTTAACTACCCAATTATTTATGATCCAAATGATGAGTTTAGAAAACACAATGATCTGGAGGAAGATAGTAACCTCCATACAATGCTTTTAGATTCTACTAATAGGGTTCTTGGGATTGGAAATCCGATCTTGAACCCAAATATATTGATTAAATATAAAAACATAATAAAGCGACAAAAAGATGATAAAAAAAAGAATGTTAATAGTAATTCTAGCAATCTTGATAGTCCCTATTTTGAGTTCTTCTAAGCAAGATGTTAAAAGGTCGATCGAAAAAAAAATGTTTATTATTATTGGGAAAACACAGAAACTCTGGAATCAAACAGAATTTCGTGATTCAGTAAATTATCCTTTGGTAGAAAGTATAAGATATATTCCAGATTCCGTTGCAGTATTAAAATACGGTAAAAAAGGTAAATACGGTGCATATATTATAACATACAAAGATACTGTGCAAGTTGATACGACTGCTAAACATATAATGTTATTTGATTTCAACCAATAATATGCAAAGATATGTGCTTATCATAGTATTGTATATCCTTGTCTATTCTTGTTCATCAGAAAAGAATAGGAGCTTGACAAAGATTAATTTTGAAAGGTCCTCATATGATTCGCTGAATTTGGAAGTATATGACACATTTGAATATACTTTCAAATTTAAGAATGTAGGACGTGCAGATTTAATAATCAACAAGGTCGTTCCTTCATGTAATTGTCAAGTGATTGACTGGAATAGTAATTCCATTAAAACCAGCGAAAGTAATGAGATTATAATCAAATACTCTTCACCGTACGCAAAAACCTTTCAAGAAAATGTACTAGTATATTTTAATGGCAGTGATTCGCCTAAGATGCTGTCAATTTCAGGCAACGTTGTTAATAGACAGTAGCCTTTGAAAGGCACTTCTTATTAAGAAGTATTGAAAAATATGCCTCCAGTTTCCTCTCTTTAAGCATGCTAATCAATTTCATTAGATACTGCTAAATTACGACAGGCTTCGACTCCCACCAACCAATGCTCAGGCCGCTCAGCCACCGGATGCATTTAAGAAGGTAACGATTTCAGATTCCAGACGCCAGATTCTCGATCTACTTGCATAACGGCAATTCAGAAAGTTCCAGGAATATCCCCCTTTGTCTTTCGTCCTTATTCTTTAGTCAGTTTTCTGACATTATGTTAAATAGAAATCATCCCAATACACATATCTAATTGGTTATTAGTACTATAAATATATGCTCGTTCTGCTAACTAGCTGGTTTTTCAATCACTTCAAAAATCAGAAATCCTTGTTCGATATTCGCTATTCGAATGCCCTTTTCCTATGATTAGCCATTATATTATATCTTTGCCTCTCCGAACAAAAAGCTGAGTGACAGGTTTAGTTGAAATATGGAACGAAAATTATATATCGAAACATACGGTTGCCAGATGAATGTGGCAGACAGCGAGGTAGTGGTATCTATAATGAAAGATAATGGGTATAAGGTAAGCGACGATATAAATGATGCCGATCTGATACTGGTAAATACCTGTTCGATAAGGGATAATGCAGAGCAAAGGGTATGGGGACGGCTGGACCTGTTCAGGAGTATTAAAAGGAAGAAACCCGGCACCCTGGTAGGTGTTATTGGCTGCATGGCCGAAAGGCTTAAAGAACAGCTTCTCGAAACCGATAAAATGGTTGATATTGTTGTTGGTCCCGATGCCTACCGCGACCTGCCGCGGCTCGTAGGAGAAGCATTCGAAGGGCATAAGGGAGTAAACGTTCTTTTGTCGAGAGAAGAAACCTACTCCGATATATCCCCCGTGCGGATGGACCGTAACGGAGTTTCATCCTTTGTATCCATAATGCGTGGCTGTAATAATATGTGCTCCTATTGTGTTGTTCCCTACGTAAGAGGAGCCGAGAGAAGCCGAAACCCTGAAACAATACTTAAGGAAACAGCAGAATTATTTGAAGCCGGATATCGTGAAGTTACCCTGCTGGGACAGAATGTAGACTCATATAAGTGGGAGAAGGATGGTAATACTATCGGCTTTGAATCTTTGCTAGAAATGCTTGCAGGATTCTCTTCAAAGATGAGAGTAAGATTCTCAACTTCGCACCCTAAAGATATGTCAGATAAAGTTCTGCATGTTATGGCACGCTACGATAATATCTGCAAACATATTCACCTTCCGGCCCAGAGCGGAAGCAGCAGGATACTGAAGCTGATGAACAGGAAGTATGACCGGGAATGGTATATGGGAAGGATAAAGGCGATCAGAAGCATATTACCCGAATGCTCGGTGTCAACAGATATGATTACCGGGTTTTGCACAGAAACCGAAGAAGACCACCAGGCTTCGCTCTCATTGATGAAAGAAGTGGGCTACGATTTTGCATATATGTTCAAGTACAGCGAAAGGCCCGATACCAGGGCGGCACGCAGGTATCCTGATGATGTTCCTGAAGAGGTAAAAACAAGGAGGCTGAACGAGATAATTAAATTACAGAACCAGATGTCTGCAAAAAGCAAAAAGCAGGATATGGGAAAAACATTTGAAGTACTTGTTGAAGGCCTCTCAAAAAAGTCAGACAAAGAGCTGTCCGGCCGGACCTCTCAGAACAAAGTTGTGGTCTTCCCCCGCGAAAATTTTAAAGCGGGAGATTATGTAAATGTAAAAATCACTGATTACACATCAGCAACCCTTATCGCTAAGGCTCTTACTTAGAAATTAATTACAAAATCCAGGAAAGGGATACCAATAATAATTTCACTTGCTATATCAGGGTTATTAATAAAGGCAAGATCAATAGATGTATTTTCCCCCAGGAACCTTATACCATAGGAAAACACACCATAATAATCATCAACCGGTACTATCCAGTTCTCTGATACAAATGCAAGACGCTTTGAGAGTCTGGCCATTCCGCTGACCGAAATAACCGGTTTGCTCGCAAAATCACCTTCTACAAAGCCCCATCCCACACCAAGTGAAATATTATTGTTATCATTCCCATAGGTCCCGAAGGCATTTAGTGTGCCCAGTCCCCCGAAATCAGATGTTGTCCGTATCGTATTTGCATACAGCACATTTCCGCCAAGATAGAGATTATCTGCTACTTCAAATGACACCTTGGGATTAAGATAATACACAAAGGGACCATCACCTCCGGCCAGTATTGAGAATATCTCAAACCCGGCTGTTATACTGAAAAAGTCGGTAAAAGCGTAATTAAAAGCACTGAAAAAGACCCAGGTATTCTGATAATACCCATCACCCTTTTCCTGCGGTATGGCAGAACTCCCAAGCAGGTACTTTGTTGGATTGGGATTTGGATACCAACCTCTTGAAGAGTCGCGGCCGGATAAGAGAACCGCTTCAGCTATATTCTGTTTGGCAAGTGTAACCATTCCCATTGTGTTGGTCTCAACCACTACCTCTGTTGAAGTCTGAGAGATAACCTTTCCGGTTACCGAGGCTCCATCAACAAGTTTTATCTGGTAAACTTCAGAAACAATAAAACTAACCTGTCCATACAGCATATGCCCATTAAGGTTAATCACTAATATGGGAATCAGTACCAATAAAAGTTTAAATAGTAAACTCTTTTTATTTTGTGTTTCCATTGCACTTAAGATTTGTCTGTTAATATTTCTATCTATTACAAATCTAAGAAATAATTATAAACCGGGAGTACAGATACTGTCCTATTTAAATAATATCCCCTGAGGTCAGCATTTACACAGGCACTGGTACTGCATTAAGGTTTTACCAGGCGTATTCCAAGTTCTTCAAGCTGCTCTTCCGATATTCCTGATGGTGAATCAATCATTATATCCCTGCCCTGGTTATTTTTCGGGAAGGCTATATAATCGCGTATTGTTTCAGAACCATCGAACAGTGATACCATCCTGTCGAAGCCAAGGGCTATTCCTCCATGCGGCGGGGCCCCATATTTAAAGGCCTTAAGGATAAAGCCGAATTGCTTTTCTGCCTCCTCCTTTGTAAATCCAAGTGTTTTAAACATCAGGCTCTGCAGCTCAGAATCATGTATCCTGACTGAGCCCCCTCCAATCTCCACTCCGTTTATTACAAGGTCGTGGGCAATAGCCTTTACCCTGCCCGGGTCGCTTTCCATAAGCGGGATATCTTCAATTTTTGGTGAAGTAAAGGGGTGGTGCATGGCATAGTACCTCTGTGTATCACTGTCCCATTCGAGAAGGGGAAAGTCCAGCACCCAAAGTGGAACAAAAAGCTCCGGGTCGCGCAGGTTTAACCTGTCGCCCATTTCAAGCCTGAGTACACCAAGAGCATTAAGTGTATGATCCTTATCCCCTGCAAGGATAAGAAGAAGATCGCCGGGCTCTGCTCCTGCAAACCTGGTCCACTCTCTTAAATCATCTTCAGAATAAAACTTATCGACAGAAGACTTAACACTTCCGTCTTCGTTGTATTTAACATATACCAGGCCCTTTGCACCGATCTGCTGACTCCTGACAAAATCTGTAAGCCTGTCCAGTTCCTTCCTGGTATATTCAGCACAGCCTGCTGCATTTATTGCACCAACATATCCGGCATTATCAAAGACCTCGAAATCATTACCCTTTACTATGGATGTAAGATTGATAAATTCCATCCCGAACCTCAGGTCAGGCTTATCAGATCCGTATCTTTCCATAGCTTCCGTATAGCTTATTCTTGCAAAGGCTTCCTCTATTTCTATTCCTTTAATTTCCTTTAGTAGATGCTTTGTCATACCTTCGAAAGTATCCAGGATATCATTCTGGTCGACAAAGGACATTTCGCAATCTATCTGAGTAAATTCGGGCTGACGGTCTGCCCTCAGGTCTTCATCCCTGAAACATTTAACTATCTGGAAATATTTATCAAAGCCTGCTATCATAAGCAGTTGTTTGAAGGTCTGGGGAGACTGCGGAAGTGCATAAAACTCACCCTGGTTCATCCTCGACGGGACCACAAAATCTCTTGCTCCTTCAGGTGTCGATTTTATTAATACCGGTGTTTCAATCTCCAGGAAACCTTCATTACTGAGATACTTCCTTACTTCCTGTGCCATCCTGTGCCGGTGTATTATACTATTCTTTACAGGTTCGCGCCTGAGATCAAGATACCTGTATTTCATCCTTAACTCCTCTCCTCCGTCGCTTTTTTCCTCAATGGTAAAAGGCGGAACATCACTCCTGCTCAGGACAGTCAGAACAGATACCTCTATCTCTACTTCGCCGGTAGGCATATTCGGGTTCTTATTGCTACGTTCAGTCACCACACCTTTTACCTGTATTACATATTCGCGGCCCAGTTTCCTCGCCTGCCCACATAAAGCAGCATTACTTTCCATATTAAATACCAGCTGGGTTTTACCGTAACGATCGCGCAGGTCAATAAAGGTCATTCCTCCCAGGTCGCGCGATTTCTGTATCCATCCGCTCAGTAATACTTCATCTCCTACATTGCTGATATTCAGCTCACCACAGGTGTGTGTCCTATACATATCTTTCAGAATAAAATTTATGCAAAGATAAGGAAAAGAGGTTGATAGAGTTTAAAAAAGTTGAAAGAGTTTATGAAGTTGATAGAGTTAACAACTAAACCTGTCTGCCAAGAGGCAGGCAACTAAACAATTTCTTACATTTGCACAAAACAGAGAGCTATTGGAGAAGATTACATCAGATGAGCACTTTATGAAAGCAGCACTGCAACAGGCAGAGGCTGCTCTTGAAAAGGAAGAGGTTCCGGTTGGGGCTGTAGTGGTATATAACAAGGTAATAATTGCAAGGGCACACAACCTTGTTGAAACACTAAATGATCCTACAGCACATGCAGAAATGCAGGCTATTACTGCCGCTGCCGACTACCTTGGAGGAAAATACCTCAGCGATTGCACCCTGTATGTAACACTCGAACCCTGTGCCATGTGTGCCGGAGCACTTTTCTGGGCTCAGCCGGGGGCAGTTGTTTATGGTGCATCCGACCCGAAACGAGGCTTTACAACAATTGCTCCTCAGCTTATTCACCCCAAAACAGCATTGAGAAGTGGCATTTTAAAGAAAGAATGCAGTTCGCTGCTAAAAATATTCTTCGAAGCCAGGAGGTGATATCATTGATCGATTATGGTAATTTTTAGTGCAGATATAATAATTTTAAACTAGGTTTGTAAAAAGAGTTCGAAAGATGACCATCGACAATGCCAAAACAATCATCTCATTAAGACTCAGAACATTTGCCGTAACGGTACTGCTGCTGTTCTGGATATTTTTTGCCTACCTGGAGAAGGGACTTAAGTTTCCGCTCTGGGGCCTTGATATTGGCATGTGGACATTTCTTGTTCTGTTTACCTATATCCTTGTAATATTCTATCCTGTACTTTTAAAGTATCGTTATATTTATTTTTCTGACGACGGGCCCAGCATTGTTTTCAGGTTTTATGCTGCTGGCGCATTTAAGGGAAAACGTAATTCATATGAAATTCCCAAGGGAGAATTTGCTGGCTATGAGATAAAAAATTATGGCCCGGGACTTAAAATGATAGTACTTAAAAGAAGGTCCGACAGGAAGGTGGCAATGTACCCCCCTGTTCACCTTGGCTCACTTAAAGCTAAAGAACTGAATATCATTAAAGAGTCTCTTGATAAGGCTAAGCTGAACTAAAGGTTCAAAGCATATGAGTAAAGTCATTTTTTAAGGATAAAAACAGATACAATTTTGCCTTGTATTTAAACCCAAATATTAATTATAATTTTTAGATATAATGAACGTAGATAAGGTACTTAATGATCTTGAGAAGAAGCACCCCGGCGAACTGGAATATCTCCAGGCTGTACGGGAAGTTCTTGAATCAATTGAAGAGGTTTACAATGAGAATCCACAGTTCGAGGCAGCCAATATTGTAGATCGCCTCATAGAGCCCGACCGCGTGTTCACCTTTAAGGTGCCGTGGATGGACGACGAAGGCAATGTACATGTTAACCTGGGCTACAGAATCCAGTTTAACAATGCTATTGGCCCTTACAAGGGAGGATTAAGATTCCACCCAAGTGTTAACCTGAGCATACTCAAATTCCTTGGATTCGAGCAGATATTTAAAAACTCACTTACCACCCTGCCTATGGGAGGTGGTAAAGGAGGATCTGATTTCAATCCCAAGGGAAAATCAGATACTGAAATAATGAGGTTCTGCCAGGCTTTCATGCTCGAACTATGGAAATACATTGGCCCTGAAACTGATGTTCCAGCCGGGGATATCGGTGTTGGAGGTCGCGAGATTGGGTACCTTTTCGGAGCTTATAAGAAGCTGGCACGCGAACACACAGGTGTACTTACCGGCAAGGGTATTAACTGGGGCGGCTCACTTATCAGGCCCGAGGCAACAGGATTCGGCAATGTCTATTTTGCCAAGGAGATGCTTGCTACCATAGGTGAAAGCTTCGAAGGAAAAACAGTTGCTATTTCTGGCTTTGGCAATGTTGCATGGGGAGCTGCTCTTAAGGTAACCGAACTTGGAGGTAAAGTTGTAACCCTTTCAGGACCTGATGGATATATCTACGATCCGGAAGGTGTGGCGGGCGAAAAGATTGAATATATGCTCGAACTTCGTTCATCAAACGAAGATATTGTTAAGCCTTATTCCTACGAATTCCAGGGAGTAGAGTTCCACGATGGCAAACACCCGTGGGAGGTAAAATGTGATATTGCACTTCCCTGCGCAACCCAGAATGAACTCAATGCTGAAGACGCACAAAAACTGGTTGAGAACGGGTGCATCTGTGTTAGCGAAGGAGCTAATATGCCATGTACCCCGGAAGCAATAGAGATATTTCAGAAGAATAAAATTCTCTATGGCCACGGTAAAGCGGCTAATGCCGGCGGTGTTGCCACATCAGGACTCGAAATGTCGCAGAACTCCCTGAAACTGCACTGGGGAAGGAATGAGGTTGATGGCAGACTGCACGAGATAATGACCAACATACACGAGGCCTGTGTTAAATACGGAAAAGATGAAGATGGATATGTTGACTATGTAAAAGGAGCAAATGTTGCAGGATTCCTTAAGGTTGCAAATGCTATGCTCGACCTTGGGGTAATGTAAGAATTCATATCTCTGAATAAGACTGAAGGGACACGATGCATCGTGTCCTTTTTTTATCCCAACCATTAAACTTTTAAACCAATAAACCTTTAAACCATTCAACCTTTCAGGCATTTTTAATATATTTATAGCAGGAATAAAAACGCTGTACCATGTCTGAAAATAAACTGCTCTACCAGATTGCCCTCAGTAATATACCCGGAGTAGGAGATATTAATGCCCGCAGGCTGCTGGAATATTATGGCAATATCGAAGATATATTTTCAGAATCCTATAATTCGCTTATAAGGATTCCAGGCATAGGCAGCTCCATTGCAAGGTCAATAAGCGAAAACAGGTCGCTCGAAAGGGCAGAAAAAGAAGTTGACTTTATATCCAGGTATGGTATCAATACAGCCTTTATTTCGGATGAAAATTATCCGGGCAGGTTAAAGGAATGTCCTGATGCACCAATCCTTATCTATTACAAGGGAGATATAAAAGCTGATGCAGTAAAGGTTCTGAGTATAGTGGGAACGAGGAATGCAACCCGCCAGGGAAAAGAATTATGCCGTGAAATAATAAGTGACCTGGCATCCAGGCATGCCGGGCTGGTAATAGTAAGCGGGCTTGCTTATGGTATTGATATTTGTGCACATAAAGCCTCCCTGTCAAACAATATTCCCACACTGGGTATTATGGCTCATGGTTTTAAAACCCTCTATCCATCAGCCCACACACAGGTAGCAAGGGATATGCTGCTATCCGGCGGACTTATTACTGATTTCCTTTCGGATGCCGGCCCCGACAGAAATAATTTTCTTAAGCGTAACAGGATAATAGCCGGATTGGCCGATGCAACCCTGGTGGTTGAATCGGGAGTTAAAGGTGGAGCAATGGTAACAGCCGATATAGCAGTATCATATAACAGGGATGTGCTGGCTGTTCCCGGTAGCCCGGGATCAAAATATTCGGCAGGATGTAATTTGCTGCTGAAATCCCAGAAAGCCAGCCTGGTAGAAAACAGTACTGATATAGAATATTTTCTGAACTGGACTCCCGATGGCAGTTTTCGGGCAAAACAGGCAAGGCTTATACCTGAACTGAGCGAACTTGAAAAAAATATCCTGGAAATAATTGCCGAAAAATCAAGAATTTCATCAGACGAACTATGTTCGATCACCGGAAGGCAGATACAGCACATTTCACCGGCACTTCTGAGCCTTGAATTTGCAGGATTAATACTATCCCGTCCCGGAAATATTTATATTCATCGCAGGGATTAAACAGGCGAACAAAATACCATGATAAAAGTCATGTAATTGAACCTGTTTAATAACATATCTTCAGGCCTTATCTAATTGTACTTCTTTTGCTTACATATAAATGATGTTTAAACTCTTTATAAACTGTATCTCCTGTAAAAAAGACTATAATATTTCTACATGTTTTTTATATTTTTATCCTCAGATAAGCTCATAAACAACTAATATTAAAATCAAAAAAAATTACTATGGACCCAAACGTTGAAAGATTTATGGCAGCTATTAAAGCTAAAAATCCGGGTGAAAACGAATTCCACCAGGCAGTACATGAAGTAGCTGAATCATTAATCCCATTTATCGAAGAAAATCCCAAGTACAAGCATGCTAAGATTCTCGAAAGAATAGCTGAACCAGAAAGAGTTATTCTTTTCAGAGTCCCCTGGCTTGACGATAAGGGTGAAGTTCAGATTAATAAAGGATACCGTATTGAAATGAACAGTGCTATCGGTCCTTATAAAGGCGGACTTAGGTTCCACCCGACTGTAAACCTGGGTATTCTTAAATTTCTTGCTTTCGAACAGGTATTTAAAAACAGCCTTACCACACTTCCAATGGGCGGAGGTAAAGGAGGATCAGACTTTGATCCTAAAGGAAAATCAGACAACGAAGTAATGAGGTTCTGCCAGAGTTTCATGACCGAACTATCTCGTCATATAGGGCCCAATACCGATGTTCCGGCCGGTGATATAGGCGTTGGCGGACGTGAGATTGGCTTCCTTTTTGGCCAGTACAAGAGACTGCGCAACGAGTTTACAGGTGTTCTTACAGGTAAAGGAAGAGAATGGGGAGGATCGCTTATTCGTCCCGAAGCAACAGGCTACGGAGCAACCTATTTTGCCCAGTCAATGCTTGGAACAAGAGGAGATTCGCTTAAAGGTAAGATTGTTGTTGTTTCAGGATCCGGTAACGTGGCTCAGTATGCAACCGAAAAAGTTACCGAACTTGGAGGTAAAGTAGTTACTCTCTCCGATTCGGCCGGGTACATCTACGATCCAGCCGGTATTGATAGTGAAAAGCTGGCTTATGTAATGGAACTTAAAAATGTTAAGAGGGGAAGAATCAAGGAATACGCAGAAAAGTACGGAGTTCAGTATTTCGACGGCAAGCGTCCGTGGGAAGTGAAATGTGATGTTGCAATGCCAAATGCAACCGAAAACGAGATCAATGAACAGGATGCTAAAACTCTTATCGCAAATGGTTGTGTCTGTGTTTCGGAAGGAGCCAATATGCCTTCAACACCCGAAGCAATTAATGTATACCTGGATAAGAAAATCCTGTACGGTCCCGGCAAAGCTGCCAACGCAGGAGGTGTTGCCGTGTCGGGTCTGGAAATGACACAGAACTCAATGCGCCTTAACTGGACACGCGAAGAAGTTGACAATCATCTTCAGAGAATAATGTCAGACATTCACTCAACCTGCGAAAAGTATGGTAAGGAAAGTGATGGCTTCATAAACTATGTTAAGGGAGCAAACATTGGCGGATTCCTGAAGGTCGCCGATTCTATGCTTGCACAAGGAGTTGTTTAACAACAATATATGCTTTTCAAAAAGAGGGACAAATATTTGTCCCTTTTTTTATTCTTGCTTAAGTTTGCAGCCCTTATATGAAGTACAGCGGATATGCAATTTATTGATACACACTCACATCTCTACCTTGAAGAGTTTGACAGCGACAGGGATGAGATAATTGAAAGGGCTCTGAGCTCGGGCGTAGGCAGAATACTACTCCCGAATATTGATTCAGCCTCGGTTGAACCGATGATGGACATGGTAGACAAATATTCCGGGATATGCTACCCCATGATAGGGATCCACCCCACATCTGTAAAAGAAGACTATGCTGAACAGCTGAACAGTATTAAGGATTGGGCCGCCAGGGAAAAATTTATTGCTATCGGGGAAATAGGTATTGATTTATACTGGGACAAAACATTCTTCAAGGAGCAGGCCAGGATATTTACAGCCCAGCTTGAAATGGCTATCGAGTTATCTCTTCCGGTGGTGATACATGCCAGGGAATCATTTCTTGAAATATTTAAATTGCTTGAACCTTACCGCGGAAGTTCGCTCAGAGGTGTCTTCCATGCCTTTACCGGAGATACCGGCGAGGCAGAACATATAATTGACTCGGGCTTTTTGCTTGGCATAGGAGGAATTGTGACTTTCAGGAATGCAGGACTCGACAGGGTAGTAAAGGATATTGGCATCGAACATCTTGTCCTGGAGACCGATTCGCCCTACCTGGCCCCGGCTCCAAACAGGGGAAAAAGAAACGAAAGTGCCTTTATAAAGCTTATTGCAGAAAAAATTTCCGAAATTACAGGTATTAAAATCGAGAAAGTCGGAGAGCTAACAACAGCAAATGCAGTTAAGCTTTTTAAGCTTGATAAATAAATATGCCTGTAAAAGATTCCATATTATTAATCTACACCGGGGGCACCATAGGGATGATTCACGATCCGCTCAGCGGAACACTTCGTCCCTTTAATTTTGAACATATTGTTGACCAGGTTCCTGAACTCAGGAGATTTGATTTCAAAATCGATACCATTTCATTTAAACCCCTGATCGACTCATCGGAAGTAAGTCCCCGGGTCTGGATTAAACTTGCAGGCATAATAGAGAAAAACTACAGCAGCTATGATGGCTTCGTTATTTTGCATGGCACTGATACCATGGCCTTCTCAGCCTCCGCCCTGAGTTTTATGCTCGACAAGCTGGCCAAACCGGTTATTTTTACCGGCTCACAGCTTCCTATAGGTACTTTACGCACCGATGGCAAGGAGAACCTTATTACTGCCCTTGAGATTGCAGCAGCAAAGGATGGGAACAAGGCAATGGTGCCCGAAGTATGTATTTACTTTGAGAATAACCTGTTCAGGGGTAACAGGACAACAAAGCAGAGTACCGAACATTTCAATGCCTTCGCATCACCAAATTGCGAGCCACTTGCCACAACAGGTATTACAATTAAATACAATCAGAATATTATTCTGTATCCAACCGTCAGGCAGGATCTGAGTGTGAAAAAGAAGATGGACTCTAATGTTGCCATACTTAAACTCTTTCCCGGCATTAACAAAAAGCTTGTACAGGCCATCCTTGATTCAGGAGCCAGGGCAGTGGTGCTGGAGAGTTACGGAGCAGGAAATGCGCCAACAAAAGCATGGTTTCTGAATCTGCTTAAAAATTATATTAAAAAAGGTGGCATTATAGTTAATGTTACCCAGTGTAATGAAGGATCGGTACAATCAGAACTTTATGAAACAGGCAAAAAGCTTACTGAACTGGGAGTTATAAGTGGCAGAGACATAAGCCTTGAGTCTGCCATTACCAGGCTAATGTACCTCCTGGGTAATTACGGCGAAACAGATAAGATTAAAAAGATGTTAAATAAAGCTTTGAAAGGTGAAATAACTGTATAGCATGTTTTTTTTAAGCATTTTTTTCGTATTTTGTGCCGCCTAAAATTCTTTGAAATAACGGACTTACCCTTGAGGGAAGAAAAAATTGGAGAGGTGCAGGAGTGGCTTAACTGGCACGCCTGGAAAGCGTGTGTACCTCAAAAGGGTACCGAGGGTTCGAATCCCTCTCTCTCCGCACAGACCTCAATTAAGTAGTGAAAGTGTTGATTGAGAAGGTTTTAATTGACTGGAAGATTCGAAAGTGCAGGAAAGGTTCGGACCGAATCCCGAAAGTTTCGGGATGAGCTAATGAACCTGAATGAACTTTTTTTCATTCGGGCCCGGTTTTTGCGGAAGAGCCAGGGGCTTATAACAGGCAGGGTAAAATACTATATTAAGGGTCATAATCCTTTGGAATATAAAGATTTTTATAAATTTGCTAAGATTAATAAACATTAATATTTTAAAATTAAAAAACAAACCATGAAAAAACTATTTGCAATTGTAGCTGTGTTTGGGATGCTTCTTGGAGCGTCTGTTAATTCTTTTGCTCAGGACGAGCCACAGAACACACAAGACGACACAACTGCTATAGAGCAGGTAACTGAAGCTGCTGCTGTAGTGGAAGAAGATATGGAGCCTGCTGCAGAAGATCAGGGTGGTAGTGAATTGCACAAGCAGATTAAGATTAAATTCGTAGAAGGTGGTGCATCATTTATGGGCGCTGTACTTCTTACCCTTATTCTTGGTCTGGCAATAGCCATCGAGAGAATTATTTACCTGAACCTTGCCACAACAAATACCGACAAGCTACTCAAAAAGATAGAGGAAGCGCTTGAAGACGGAGGTGTTGACGCAGCAAAAGAAATTTGCCGTAACACCCGCGGACCGGTTGCAAGTATCTTCTACCAGGGCCTTGACAGGGTTGACGAAGGCGTTGAAATGGCAGAAAAGTCAGTTATTGCCTACGGAAGCGTTCAGATGGGTCTGATGGAGAAGAACCTCTCCTGGATCTCACTCTTTATCGCCATTGCCCCTATGCTTGGTTTCATGGGTACCGTAATTGGTATGATTGACGCATTTGACAAGATTGAGGAAGCAGGTAACGTATCTGCAGGTCTTGTTGCAGGAGGTATTAAAATAGCGCTTATTACTACTGTATCAGGTCTTATAGTTGCTGTTATACTGCAGGTTTTTTATAACTATATCCTTTCAAGAGTTGATGCTCTGACCAACCAGATGGAAGACTCTTCTATTACACTTATCGACCTGTTGGTTAAACACAACCTTAAAAAATAGTAACTATGTCCAATACAACAAGTAAGATATTACAGATCCTTACATGGGTCCTTATGGCTGTTACAGTGGTTTTCGCCCTTATATTTTACATGGGAGACGTTAAACCCGAAACAGCAGGTACAAGGCTTGAGGAGCCGCTTATTACACAGTCTTTTCTTGTTTGGGCTTATATACTTTTCTTCGTAACTGCAGGAATTACAGTCGTATTCTCAATAATTAATTTTATTGTAAATCCAAAGGGAGGCAAGAAAACACTTGTTTCGCTGGTGGGAGGAGTTCTGATTATTGTTGTTGCTTATCTCCTTGCTGACGACACTGTACTTAATATGCCTTTTTACGACGGGAAAGATAACGTGCCAAGCACATTGAAGTTTGTTGATACTGTTATGTTTACAGCCTATATGCTGGCTGGACTGGCCTTCCTGGCAATAGTATTTTCAGCTGTTTCAAGACTGTTTAAGAGATAGATATACTAATTCCCTTTTAGGGACAAAAATTAACTAAAATGGCAAAAAGGGAAGTACAGGAAATTAATGCCGGATCGATGGCCGACATCGCATTCCTCCTGCTTATCTTTTTCCTGGTAACAACTACCATGGATTCAGATACAGGTCTTTTGCGTCAATTGCCTCCAATACAGGATCCTAATGAGCAAAAGGATGATGATCAGCAGATTAATGAACGAAATATTCTGGAGGTTCTTGTAAATAAAGATGACTTTATCCAGGTAGAAGGAGAAGTTATCCAGCTGGGAGAACTCCGGGCAATTACCAGGGAATTTATAGATAATCCAAATGAGGCAGCAGATATGCCGGAGATGATTGATAAACAGGTTCCGTTTTTCGGAATAATCCGGGCACATAAGAACGCTGTAATATCATTGCAGAACGACCTTGGGACAACCTATGGAGTTTACCTTGCTGTGCAGAATGAGCTTCTGGCTGCAAGGGATGAGCTCAAAAATGAGTTAGCGCTTTCCACCTGGGGTCTGGAATATGACGACCTGAGCGAAGAACAGATGAAGGCAGTTGATGATTATTATAAAGTGCCTATATCTGAAGCAGAACCTAAGAAAATAGGAGGTAACTAAGATGAGTAAATTTAAAAGAAGTACCGGGAAATCAGGTGTGGGCAAAATAAACACTGCCTCACTGCCGGATATTGTTTTTATGCTTCTGTTCTTCTTTATGACTACTACAGTTATGAGAGAAGTGGAACTTAAAATCGGAGTTACAGTGCCTGAAGCTACACAGGGTAAGAAACTGGAGAAGAAATCACTGGCAAGTTTTGTTTATATCGGCCAGCCACTCCAGAACCTTCGTGCCACATTTGGCTCTGAGCCAAAAATACAGCTAAACGATGCATTTAAAGAGGTAGACGATATTCAGGACTTTATTGCACAGGAAAGAGAATCACTTGACGAAACAGAAAAAAGTAAGATGCTTGTCTCACTTAAGATCGACAAAGCAACCAAGATGGGTATTGTTGTTGATGTCAAGCAGGCTCTCAGGCGTGCAAATGCACTGAAAATCATGTATGCCAATACTAATGTTGACGAAATCAGACATATGAAATAGTGTCTGTCAACCTCAATATAAAAAGGTGCTCCTAACAGGGCACCTTTTTTATTTACACCATTATTGTCATTCCTGCGAAAGCAGAAATCTCTATGTCAGGGCAGTACCAATTCGTACAGGATTCTGCTTTTGCAGGAATGACAGGGCCACTAAAAACGATACATATATGAGGCTTTAAAGAAAAATCCCCTCGTAGTTTCCAGGAATTTCTCAGCAGGAGAATACTGTCCTCCATCCCACATTACCCTGTCATATACAGAACCATATCCCAGGTAAACAACTGTCCCCGGAATCCATGTAAAAGATGCAAGGAAATCAGTCAGGAGATTTTCCCTGTAACTGTTATACTCGCTGATAGCCCTTACAAAAAAGTATTTATTAAGCTGGTAGGTAACTTTTCCCCTGGCAATAGAGTAATTATATTCCTGTTCGCCTGTATCAACTGCTTTAAGATCAGAATACCTGTAGCTAAAGTCAAGGTGCAATTTCTCAGATGGTTTGTATCCTGCCATTAGCATTACATGGTTAGAGATTCCCTGGAAGGGGTCGGCGCTGTAATTAATTGATCCCAGTCGCTGGTAAAGGAAAGCCGTATTGAGTTTTTTACCTATCTGCGAACTAAGCAGCCCGTGAAAACCTCCCGTTTTAAATCTCTCGCCAAGAAAAACCTCGGTCGAATATTCTGCCTTAAGCTTAATATAGGTAGAGCCCCTGAAAAATATCCATGAAGCAAGATGATCTACCGTCTCCCACATTTCGTATCTCCTGTCGCGCGTAGCCTTCGAAAAAGCCTCAACATCCACTCTCTGTATAAAATCAGATCCGGGATAGAACCTGGGCTTCACGAGTACTTTTAAATAATCTATCCCATCGCGGTTAATAAAACCTGTTTCTGCATTAAAATCCTCTGATATGCTCTTAGCCCCTACAGAATATGCAATATTACGACTGTCGTGCTCAAACTCTGCAGAGAGCATATGTCCCTGCAGTGGACTGGCACCGGGAGACCTGACAGTACTGCTCAAAAAGGCATTATATAAAATTGATGAGCCCTTGCCAACCCTTACCTGGCCATCCAGTCCGGCAACCCTGTTGCTGGTTGTATCCATTTCACGGCCGGTATACATCCCTCCCAGGTAGCTGTCGCGGGCCAGGCTGTACTTCATCCTCAGGATCGGGAAATGCGCCATTATGCTTTCCTGTCCATCGTTATCTACCCTGTCGAGTGCATACAAGGCTGCAATCGTCATCCTTTCGCCGGCCTTTCCTGAAAGCTTAATACCCGTAAGTGGATTAATTATCGAACGCGTGTGCAAAAGTGTGTTTACAGGATCGTGCTCATCGGCCCTGGTTGCAGCAATGTTAAAGTTCTCATGCCCCTCCAGGAAGAATGGTCTTTTTTCGGGGTAAAAGATTTTATACCTCAGATTAACATCCACCTGGCCTGCATCAGCTTCGACCTGGCTGAAATCAGGATTCAGTGTACCATCAAGTATCAATTGCGATGTAATACCATATTTTAGTGTAAGACTTGGCTTTGGCGACCTGATATCTTTCCGCATCTCACCCTCAGACTGAATATCACGGTATGTATAGGTAAAAGCAGGCAGCAGCTCAAAAAGCTTATAATGCCTTACCTTATTATAAATCATAGGCTTCATCTGGGTGAGGAATGCCATTCCCCTGGCAGGATCCATGGCAGGGTATGAGCCCTGAACTGCTTCCCTGCTGATCTTCCTTTCAAAAAAGACTGCCATCTCAACCGGTTCCTTGTTGCTGAACCTGATACTCTTGAGCGGAATCTGAATCTCCACCCTGTACAGATCATCATATATCTTACCCGAACTATACCATACAAAATCCACACTCGCATCTTCCTTTCCACCAGAGAAGCGACTGTCGGCCTGTATTCCGTGCGGATTTACATAAAAGGCATAGAGGCTCTGGTGATCGTTAAAACTATCCAGGTTAATGCATATCCAGTCATCGGCCTGGATATTGTCGCGGGCATTTACAGATGCCTTAAGCTTGTTTACTTCACTATCATAGCATTCAAAGGCAAAATAGAGGTTCTCCTCATCATAGAGCATAAAAACATTGGTCTTCTGGCTCATATCCAGTCCATAATCAGGAGAAAAAGTCTTAAAGCCCGTAACCATGGGTGCATCCTTCCATACCTGGTCGTCAAGAACACCATCTATTACAGGTGGATTTGAGATCTTCGCCGGCAGCAGCGGACTATCATCCTGGGCAAAGATGCCAACACCGGTCGTAAGCAAAAAAGCAAGTAAAACTGGTCCTTTCATAATAAGAATAAGCTTTGTCTGATAATTTTTCCATTCATCGGAGCACAATATAATAAGTTTAATATATTGTATAATATGATCTATATCAGGTAAAAAAGAGAACCTGAGGTCTGCTTCGGATTGTAATAATAACTCATGAAGCCAGGAGAAGGAAGGGTCGCAAAATAAACAATAGGGTATAAAACAGGCCAACGGTCATAATAGTAAACCAGACAAACGGACAGCCATGAAAAGGAAAATAATTTACATTTATCTCGGTATTGCACTGATATCATTATTTGCCTGCATTAAGAATGGAGGAGAAATAATAAGCAAGCAGGGACCTTATATGGGTAAACCCCTGCCGGGTGCTGACCCGGAGTTATTTGCACCCGGGATCGTCTCAAACGGATACCAGACAAGGGACGTAGCTATTACTCCCGATGGTAATGAGTTATATTTTGGAGCCAGGAGCTCGCGGTATTATACAATTCTTGTTTCGAAGAAAACAGACGGAGTATGGTCGAAACCGGAAGTTATGAAGCAGATGCAGAACCCTGATTATATGAATATTGAACCAGCAATAAATGCTGACGGAAGCAAGTTCTTCTTCCTTTCGAACAGGCCCGATTCAGCACTGGGAGTTGAATATGGACAGCAGGATATCTGGGTTATGGACCGGCTTGGCGATGACTGGAGCGAGCCTTATAATCTTGGGCCCCCTGTAAACACAAGCAAACCGGAGTTTTATCCATCGCTCACAAATGATGGCACACTGTATTTTACACGGAACGACGAAAACTCACAAACAGCCTATATTTACAGGTCGAGGCTTATAGAGGGCAGGTACCAGGAGCCGGAAAAGCTTCCTGAGCAGGTAAACTGCGGACTCAATCACTATAATGCCTTTATTGCCCAGGATGAAAGCTATATTATTGTACCTACAGTGGGAAGGGAAGACAGTTACGGAGGTACCGATTATTATATTGTTTTCAGAGACGAAAACGACAACTGGAGTCAGCCGATAAATATGGGAGATAAAGTAAATACACCTGATACTTTTGAGTATTCAGCCTATGTAACCCGGGATGGGAAAGTGCTGTTCTTTATGTCGAGGCGACTTGCAGATAAGCCTGAAAAACTTACCTACGAATACCTTATAAGCGAACATAATAAACCCGAATCAGGGAACCCCTCAATATACTGGATGGATGCCGGCTTTATAGATGATTTAAGGGAGAGTGCTGTTTTCGAATAGCAGGATAAATCCCTCAGAAAGAGTCGAGCAGACTTTTGTAAGTAAAGCTGATTCTGTCAAATTTTTCACGGTTTTCATCAGATACAGGCTCTACAGGTGGTGCTTCAACCTTTAGCGGATCCACGGCATAACCGTTCTTGTAAAAGCGGAAATCCAGGTGTGGCCCGGTAGATAATCCGCTGCTTCCAACATAGCCGATTATGTCGCCCTGCTTTACATACTTCCCCGGTGCCACTCCCGTCCCAAAGCGGCTAAGATGAAGGTAGGCCGTTGCGTATACACTGTTATGCTGAATCTTCACGATGCGACCGTTATTCTGATCATATGAAGCCCTGGTTACCCTTCCGTCGCCAATAGCATAAACCGGTGTTCCAACTGCAGCAGCATAATCCACTCCATGATGAGGCCTGCGGATTCTTAAAACAGGATGCATTCTTGAATTGGAATACCTGGAGCTTATTCGTGAAAACCTGAGGGGCGCCTTAAGGAAAGCTTTTCTGAGGCTGTTTCCTTCGAGATCAAAAAATGATTCCGTACTGTCCTGGATCATAGGAATGGCATAGAACTGCTCTCCCGCATGCTCGAACCAGGCAGCATGAATCTTACGTATCCCCATTGACAGGGTATCCATAAACTCTTCCTCATAAATTATCTTGTAGCGATCGCCCTTCTGCAGACCAAAGAAATCTATTGTCCATGCATAGAGCTCCGACAGTTCGACAGCCAGTACAGGATTATAACCCGACTCCTTCATCGAGTTCCACAGCGAAGTCTCAATGGTGCCTGCTGAATACCTGAGTTCCAGCTTAGTCTCCCTCTCAAACCTGGAGATATTTAAGGAATCTTTAAAGTCGAAGATATAACTGGTTACGGGATCATCCCTGTAAATAAGGTAATCTGCCTTCATAAGAGAGTCGCCGCTAAGCAGCAGGAAATAGGATTTCCCTGCTTTAATATTCCTTACATCAAGTGTCTCTCGTGAATTATTCATCACTGTATTCAGGTCAGAATAAGCGATACCATAGTCACCAAGAATCTCCGAAATAAACTGGTTCCTTCTTATCCTGCCACTCTGAACAATATAGCCTGTTGTATCGAGTCCGTAAAATGTTAGTACAGGGGGCATTTCTGCAACCAGTGTATCAGACCTGCTTTCAGGGAGAACTTCCGGCTTAATGTAAGTGTCACAGCCAGAAATAATCAGAAAAGCCGCTAAGAGGGCAATCGGCATATTAAGGTTCTGAAATATCATCATACCACCAGGTTCACAATTCTTTTGGGCACTACAATTACTTTTCTCGGTCCGCTCTCTCCAAGCCATTTCTCCGATCTTGGGTCTTCAAGCACTGCCTTTTCGATTTCGCCGGGCGACATAGATACAGGGAGCACTATCCTGAACCTGAGTTTGCCATTGAAAGATACCGGGTATTCGAAAGCTTCTTCTTCCAATACGCTTTCATCGAGCTGTGGCCATTCAGAGTATGTAATGGTATCTGTGTTTCCGTATAATTCCCAGAGTTCTTCGGCCAGGTGTGGAGCAAAGGGAGAGAGCAGCCGTGCAAAAGTCATTGCTGTTTCTTTTGTTACCTTCCCCTTCTTCGTAGCTGCATTTGTAAATATCATCAATGCAGATATGGCTGTATTAAACCTGAGGTTTTCAATATCAGAGCTAAGCTTCTTTATAGCCTGGTGAAGAGCCTTCAGTATATCGCTGTCTTCATCACCTTCAGAGATATTTTCAGGATTTGCAAAGAACCTGTAAGCACGGGCAAGGAAGCCGAAAACTCCCTTAACTCCATTCTCATCCCAGGGCTTGGTTGCCTCAAGCGGCCCCATAAACATCTCGTACAACCTGAGTGAATCTGCTCCATATCTTTCTACAACATCATCCGGATTTACAACATTCTTAAGCGACTTTGACATCTTGGCAACTATCTGGTTGAGCTCCTCTCCACTTTCCTTATGGAAGAATCTGCCATCCTTCTCTTCAACAAAGTCCTCAGAAACCTTGGCTCCCGTTGCTGTCTCATAGGCAAAGGCCAGGATCATGCCCTGGTTAAACAGTTTCCGGTAAGGTTCGTCGTGCGACACTATGCCAAGATCAAAAAGAACCTTATGCCAGAAACGGCTGTAAAGAAGATGTAAAACCGCGTGCTCGGCCCCTCCAATGTAGAGGTCAACCGGCATCCAGTATTTTTCCTTTTCAGGGTCGAATATCATATCATCGTTGAGAGGATCAATATACCTCAGGTAATACCAGCAGGATCCTGCCCACTGGGGCATTGTATTTGTTTCCCTTCTGCCCTTTCGCCCCTTCTCATCTTCAACCATAAGCCAGTCCGGGGCATTTACCAGGGGTGATTCTCCATTATCTCCCGGGTGGTAATCTTCCATCTCAGGTAGCTCAAGGGGTAGTTTACCATCTTCAAGAATCCCTATTTCCCCATCTTCCCAGTGTATTACAGGAAATGGTTCGCCCCAGTAGCGCTGACGACTGAATAGCCAGTCGCGCAGTTTATAATTTACTTTGGCACTCCCCAGCTTTCCGGCCTCCAGCCAGCTGATTGTTGTCTTTATCCCCTCCTCCTTTGACAGTCCGTTTATATCAAGTCCGGTTTGGGCATCGGAAGAATTTATGTATTTACCATCCTCGGTCCAGCATGCCTTCCCTTCCAGGATATGTTCCCTGAGAGCATTATCATCCGTATCCGGATCCATAATACAGGCTATATCAAGACTGAACTTTTCTGCGAATTCAAAGTCGCGCGTATCATGTGCAGGTACGGCCATTATGGCTCCTGTACCATAGCCTGTAAGTACATAATCAGCTACCCATATCGGGATTCTCTTATTATTAACCGGGTTTCTTGCATAGCGGCCCGTAAAAACTCCGGTCTTATCCCTGGCCAGGTCGGTGCGATCCAGATCAGATTTAAGAGCGGTGGCTTTTATATAATCTTTAACCGCATCCATATACTCGCCGGTAGCTATACTCAGGGTTAGCGAATGCTCGGGAGCAATAACCATATAGGTGGCTCCGAACAGGGTATCGGGCCGGGTGGTAAATACCCTTAGTTTTTCTTTTATACCCTCTACGGCGAAATCCACTTCAGCACCGGTGGACCGGCCTATCCAGTTGCGCTGCATATCCTTCACTCCCTCTGCCCAATCCAGTCCATCAAGCCCTTCCAGGAGCCTTTCTGCATAGTGAGGAATACGAAGCATCCATTGCTTAAGGTCTTTCTTCTCTACAGTATTGCCACACTTTTCATGCGATCCGTCGGTAAGTACCTCCTCGTTGGCACAAACTATTCTGCAATGCTTACACCACCATACCTGGGCATTATCATAATAAGCCAGTCGTTTGGAAGAAATATACTCCCGCACAGCTTCCTTTCCCTTTTTTTCAATCGCGGAAGGCAGCTCAAGCTCGCTGACCGGACGTCCCTTTCCTGCCTGCTCATCGAACCAGGTATTATAAAGTTTTGTAAATATCCATTGTGTCCATTTAAAGTATTTTGGATCGGTGGTATTAATTTCCCTGTCCCAGTCGTAGCTCAGACCCAGCTCTTTAATCTGGCGGCGAAAGGTATCGCAATTCTTATTTGTTGTTACCGAGGGATGTGTACCTGTCTGCATTGCATATTGCTCGGCCGGCAGGCCAAAGGCATCCCAGCCCATAGGTCTGAGCACATTAAAACCATTCATCCGCTTATACCTGGCTACTATATCTGTAGCAGTATAGCCCTCCGGGTGACCAACATGTAAGCCTGAACCGGATGGATAGGGAAACATATCCAGGATATAAAACTTTTTCGGATTTGTAAGATCATCACTGGTTTTAAAGGTTTTATTCAGCTCCCAGTACTTCTGCCATTTCTTCTCTATTTCCCCAAACTTATAGTCCATGCTAAAAAAGATTAATGCTAAAGTATATATTCCCTGTACTTTATACTTTTATGCTTTTTTGATTTTGCCTTTTTACTTTTTTCCTCTGCTCTACCTGGCTCCTTCTGCAACTACCGAAGCTTTTCCCTTTCACCCTTAACCGTTTGCCCTATACCGCTAAATGCTCTTAGTGATCCCGGGAGGATTGCCTTCGGCGGACCTCCTTCAGTACAAAGTGCAACTGCTTTTGCTTTCTTAGTGATCCCGAGAGGACTCGAACCCCTACCATGAGAACCGGAATCTCACGTTCTATCCAGTTAAACTACGGGACCGTAAATAATGTGCAAAAGTAACTTCCCTGCGCCACATTTCAAAACCTGGAGGTCTGAACAATGCCGACTGGCAACAGGATATATCCAAACTAAAAATTTTCTGCACTGTTCCGGGCTTTTACCGGGACTATAATCCGGACAATACTTCCTTTACAACACCCGGAAAGTATTTATACTCCAGTTCGTGAATTCGTTCTGCAAGGCTTTCCGGGCTATCTCCCGGTTTCACGCGGCATCTGGCCTGGAAAATAATATCTCCCTTATCATAAATCTCATTAACATAATGGATGGTAATACCCGATTCCTTCTCCCCGTTCTCAATAACTGCACTGTGTACACGCGAACCGTACATGCCTTTACCACCATAGCCCGGCAAAAGGGCAGGGTGAATATTTATTATCCTGCCCCTGTAAATATTAATTATTGACTCAGGAACCAACCATAGAAAACCTGCCAGCACTATTAAATCTATTTTATTGGCAGACAGGATTTCCGTCACCCTCCCGGAAACATAAAAATCGTGACGGTCGAAAATTTCACTCTTTACAGAAAGCTTTTCAGCCCTTTTTAATACTTGCGCATCAGGCTTATTACATAAAAGAATAGCAACCCTTGAATTCTTTTCGGTCGAAAAATACTTAATAAGGTTCTCAGCGTTGGTTCCCGATCCTGAGGCAAAAATAGCTATATTCTTCATTATCTGATTCTTAACATAATTGGCTAAAGTCGTAAAAACTCAAAAATATTCAATCTATTTTACTCAATTTCAAGAATATACGTGTCCATTAAATAAAAAAACATTAAATTGCTTGAAAAGTTTTGCACAAATATATTTCTTTGCAGGGTTAAAAATTGAATTATTCACCAAAATTTTAGATTATGTCTGATATTGCAGCAAAAGTAAAAGAGATTATCGTTGACAAGCTTGGAGTTGACGAATCAGAAGTAACCAACGAAGCTAGTTTTACTAACGACCTTGGTGCTGACTCTCTTGACACTGTTGAGCTTATCATGGAGTTTGAGAAGGAATTCAACATTGGTATTCCTGATGATCAGGCTGAAAGCATTGGCTCTGTTGGAGAAGCTATCAAGTACATCGAAGAAAATGCAAAGTAGTATTGCATAACTAAATGTAAAAAACAATGAGAAGGGTTGTAGTTACTGGCCTGGGAGCAATAACTCCTCTGGGAAATAATGTTGCCGATACCTGGGAAGCTTTGAGGAATGGTGTAAGCGGTTCCGACTGGATTACAGGTTTTGACACTGAAAAGTTTAAGACCAGATTTGCCTGTGAAGTAAAAAACTACGACCCCAGCAATTATTTCGACCGCAAGGAAGCCCGCAAAATGGATAAATATGCCCAGTTTGCTCTTATTGCAGCTGAGCAGGCCCTGCTTGATTCAGGTATAAAGCTTGAAGAAATCGACAGGGACAGGGCCGGAGTTATCTGGGCTTCCGGTATTGGCGGTTTGGGAACATTCCTTGACGAAATAAAAAGTTTCTCGGCCGGGGATGGTACTCCTCGATTCAGTCCCTTCTTTATTCCCAAGATGATCAGCGACATTGCCGCCGGCCTCATCTCAATGAAGTATGGATTTAGAGGACCTAACTTCTCAACGGTTTCTGCATGCGCATCTTCAACTCACGGACTTATTGACGCTATCACCTATATTAAGCTCGGGAAGGCTGATATATTTATTACCGGGGGTTCTGAAGCAACAATAAATGAAGCAGGTATAGGCGGTTTTAACTCCATGCAGGCAATGTCTACCAACAACGCTGAATATAAGACAGCTTCACGTCCCTTTGATGCCACACGCGATGGTTTTGTGATGGGCGAAGGTGGAGGTGGTCTTGTGCTTGAGGAGTATGAACACGCCAGGGCACGGGGTGCCAAAATATACTGCGAAATGGCAGGTACCGGGATGACCGCAGATGCTTACCACCTTACAGCTCCTCACCCGGAAGGAGAAGGGGCCTACAGGGTTATGAAGCTGGCAATTGAAGAAGCCGGGATAAGTACAAAGGAAATCGACTATATAAATGTGCATGGTACTGCAACTCCCCTGGGCGATATTTCTGAGACCATTGCTATTGTTAATCTTTTTGGAGATGATGCCTATAAGTTAAATATAAGTGCAACCAAATCGATGACCGGCCACCTGCTTGGGGCTGCCGGGGCAGTTGAAGCTATAACTTCCATCCTTGCCCTTAAGAATAACATTGCACCTCCTACGATTAATCACAGGGAGTTTGATTCTCGCATTGACAATAAGCTCAATCTGACGCTCAATAAAGCACAGGAAAGGCAGATTAACTATGCTCTCAGCAATACCTTTGGCTTTGGTGGACACAATGCTTCCGTGGTAATGAAAAAAATTGAGAGTTAGTGTCCCCTGGTATCAACGGACAAAACAGCACAAACAATTTTAACGGAACTCTTTCAAAATCGGAAAGAAAGCTTTTTGTATCTGAACTAAGGAAGATTCTTGGTTTCAGTCCGGGTAATATTTCCATTTACGAGAAAGCATTTATTCACAGGTCGGCCACCCTGCTTCTTGAGAACGGTAAAAAGGTTAATAACGAACGCCTTGAATTTTTGGGTGATGCTGTTCTGGATGCAATACTTTCTGAGATACTTTTTGAAAAATACCCTAATGCTGATGAGGGCGATCTGACAAAAATCAGGTCAAGGCTTGTAAACAGGAGTGCGCTGAATAAGCTGGCTCTCTCAATGAACCTGGATAAACTGATTGTCAGTCATGTGAGTAAATCAACCGGAGGCAATAATATCTATGGAGATGCCCTGGAAGCCTTGCTGGGTTCAATCTTCCTTGACAGGGGATATCAACGAACCCGTAAGTTCATTACCAGGAAAATTATTGAAAAACATATTAATCTTGAAGAGATTGTACATACCGAGCAGGATTATAAGAGCCAGGTTTTCCAGTGGGCACAGAAACTGAATAAGGAAATAAGTTTTAATCATGCCGAACAATTCGATCCTGAGAGTAAAAAATCAATCTTTACCACCATCCTCCTGATCGACCATGAGATTTTTGGTGAGGGTAATGGTAAATCAAAGAAATCAGCAGAACAGGAAGCATCGCTGAATGCCCTGAAAAAAATCAGGAAAATTGGTTTCATAGACTAATTATCAAGAAATTATTATCTTTAGCTTGGCCTAAGCTAAGAAAATGATGTCACCAGGAAGAAAATCCTTGCACCGCTTAAAGATTGATAATTCAATTGACCATCATTTCTTTGGAATTTCCTGTCCGGAACCTGATTACAAAATCTCCCTTCAGCTTAATAATAAGCTTAATCTTAATCTTCGCAGCAGTTCTTCTGTAAGCCCTGCTGATAACCCAAATACTCATTTCGGCAGATTTGTATCAGATGAGGAGTATAGCGATACAAGTTTCCAGCTGGTGAAAAACCGGGTGGAAAATAAAAGCCTGAGCAAAAGCTATGAATCTCTCGATTATCTTTTCCTGATCTGCGGTAATATTGAAGATTCCATAATAAATGAGCTCAGAAAAAAGATTCTTGATATTCCGATGGTAAGCGGAGTATTTTCACTGGAAAAGAATAAAATGCAAACCATATACTCATTACTACAAATTTATTGATATGGAAGATCTGTATTTCAACCTTTCCAAAGAAGAATTTTCAAAGAGCAGGAAGATTCTTCTGTGGGTTATGTCTGTTGCAACTACAGCAATGACCGCATTTGTTATTTATCTTAAGTTTATCATCTTTGACCCCAGTGTCACTCTTGGGCTTGTTATTGTTCTTTGTGCAATAACTGCCTTCTTCTACCTGATTGCCATCCTTGCTACAGCTAAAAGGAAAGAACACTTTTTCCAGGTCAGTAACGAAATAATATCCTATCGGTATGGCCTGATGTTTCAAAAGCATCATACCTACGAGTGGAGCAATATTAAGGTCTTATATTTCCCCCCTCATTCCAAGAAAACAGTTCTTGTTTTAAATAATGACAAGGTTGTGGAAATTAATCTCACATGGATTGAACGAAACAAAGCAAGGATGATCAGGAAGAATATTTTCTATACAGCAAAATCCAAAGGACTGACCCTTTATAAAACTTCCTATAAAAAATAGACGCTTAGTGTTAAGCGCCTATTTTTTAAATTAACCCCAAAACCTAAACCTTTATATTGTTTTCCTCGACCTCCTTAAAATAGGGAAGGAGGTTATGATAACCTCCCAAATCCCTTTATTAACCCAAATCTAACCTATGAAAAAAAACCTCACTTATTAATAAACAAGTATCGTGCCAAAATATATCTGCAGCATCAATATTTATTAAAAAAATATACTATCCTGCTGGCTATCTTTATGTTACATAAACCTCCTCCTGTTCTGTTAAATAGTGTTAATAAAATCCATTTATTATTTTTATAGGGTACTTTTGTAAAAACCGGGTATAGCCACATATTACAATGGCATTCAGAATGTAAATAATAGATGAAGAAATATACTATTATACTTTTTGCTTCTCTTTTTGCCCTGATACTGTCAGGGCTTATACTGGTGCAGGTATATTGGATAAACCAGGCATTCGAAACAAAAAACCAGCAATTCAGGGTACTGGTAAGCAATTCGCTTGATGCTGTTGTACTGGAACTTGAAAAACAGGAGACGATTGAAAGGATAATAGAAGAAATAGACATTAGCAGCGGAGACTCGGTTGGGGTAATCGTTACCGGCAGTTCACAGTTTGCCAGGCAGCTTCTTGGTAATCAGAGTGCTTCAAATCTTGGCAGACTGTCAGGGGAATATGATTATGAACTTTCAATGATGATCGAGAATGAGGGCTCAAGAATATTTTTTTACTCAGATGATGAGTTCTTATATCCCGATAACCAGGTAACGGAGGAATCTATCGAAACTATCAGAGCCGGCATTTCAGGCAGGGTAAGTAACAAAACTGTTTTGCTCGAAAATATAATGGGCAGAATTTTAAGGGAGACACCTCCCCTCGCAGAGCGAATAAACCCTGACGAAGTTGATGAGCTGCTTTCTTCAACATTCAAGAAACTCGGGGTCGATATTGGCTATGAATTCAGCATCCAGGATGGCGGAGATGCCGTATTCCGTTCTGATAACTTTGAGGAAGCCTATTCTAATCATATCTACCAGAGGCAGCTCTTTCCAAACGACCCGGTACCCGGTCAGAACAGGCTTGCGATTTACTTCCCGAAAGAAAGAGGCTACCTGCTAAACCAGGTTGGGTTTATGGGCTTCACTTCAATCCTGGTTACCCTGGTACTGATCTTTTTCTCTGCCACAAACCTGATAATAATCCTGAGGCAAAAAAGGATATCGGAGATCAGGAATGATTTTATCAACAATATGACACATGAGCTTAAGACTCCCATATCTACAATATCGCTGGCATCCCAGATGATATCGGATAAAAGCATACCCGAAAAGAAGAAAAATATAGCTAATATCTCAAGGATTATCAACGATGAAAGCCTCAGGTTAAAATACCAGGTTGAGAAGGTGCTGCAGGCCTCGGTATTTGACAGCGGCACAATGGACATGAAATTCAAGGAGACAGATATACATCAGTTAATCGACAGTATTGCAGATAATTTTACCCTCCAGCTAAATAACTCTGGCGGAAGTATTATACGTAAGCTTGCTGCGGCAGACTATACACTCAGGATTGACGAAGCACATTTTTCCAATATGCTATCCAATCTTATTGATAATGCAATAAAATACTCACCTGAGAAACCGGAAATAACAATAAAAACCAGCAATACGGATTCGTATCTTCTTATATCGGTATCTGATAAGGGTATCGGTATTAAAAAGGAGAATCTGAAACGTATCTTTGAAAGATTCTACAGGGTGCCAACAGGCAATATTCATAACGTTAAGGGATTTGGACTTGGTTTGAGCTATGTTAAAAAAGTGATCGACGAACATAATGGTTCTGTTGAAGTAAGCAGTCAGCCTGGTAAGGGCACTACATTTAAAATTAAAATTCCTCTAAACTGATAAATATGGTAAGGATACTACTTGCTGAAGACGACAGTAATCTTGGTACTCTCCTGAGAGATTATCTTGGAGCGAAAAATTATTCCACCTCCCTCCTCCCCGACGGAGAGCAGGCATGGCGTTCTTTCAACGAGAAGGAATACGATCTGTGCATACTGGATATTATGATGCCAAAGCTTGACGGTATTGAGCTTGCCCGGAATATACGGAAGGTAAAACCCGACATCCCGATTATTTTCCTTACCGCCAAGAACATGGAAAAGGACGTAATAGAAGGTTTCTCTGCAGGGGCCGACGATTATATTACAAAACCCTTCTCCATGGAAGAGCTTCTTTACAGGATTGAAGCCATCCTGAGAAGATCAAAAAACAGGATTGACGAAGATGCCGATCATTATGAAATCGGGAAATTTACTTTCTTTCCCCTTACCCAGATACTTGAGTTTGAGGATGAGTCTGCTAAACTTACAACAAAGGAATCGGATCTCCTTAAACTCCTGTGCATCCACAAAAATGAGATTCTTGAGCGAAACTATGCCCTTAAGTCAATCTGGATTGATGATAACTACTTTAATGCCAGAAGCATGGACGTATACATCACCAAACTTCGGAAATATCTGAAAAAGGATAGTTCAGTGTCAATCCTGAATGTACACGGAAAAGGTTATAAACTGATTATTAAATAAAAAGGTGCCTCGCTTGAGGCACCTTTTTGTGCTTAGGTTAGATTTCAGGGTTAAGGTATATTTTTACCTTGTTCTGATTCAGGGCGTCTAAAATAGTAATTTTTTTCTAATCTCAAAACCCTTAAGGTACTCAGTCCATCTTCAAAACAGCAAGAAATGCCTGCTGGGGCACTTCTACATTGCCAACCTGCCTCATCCTCTTCTTTCCTTTCTTCTGTTTCTCAAGCAGTTTTCTCTTTCTTGTTATATCTCCACCATAACATTTGGCCGTTACATCCTTTCTTACAGCCTTAACTGTTTCCCTGGCTATTATTTTAGCACCAATTGCAGCCTGTATGGCAATGTCAAATTGCTGACGAGGAATAAGTTCCTTCAGTTTAATACACATTTTTCTGCCAAAATCGTAGGCGTGACCCCTGTATATCAGGGTCGACAGCGCATCAACCATTTCACCATTCAAAAGAACATCAAGTCGTACAAGGTCGGCCTTTTCATACCCTGAATAATGATAATCGAACGATGCATATCCCTTCGAAATACTTTTCAGTTTATCATAGAAATCAAAAACTATCTCCGACAGGGGCATTTCAAAAGTAATTTCAACCCTGTCGCTGGTAAGATAAACCTGGTTTTTGAAGGTTCCCCTTTTCTCGATGCAAAGGTTCATAATCGGTCCAACATAGCCTGACTTTGTTATAATCTGCGCCTGGATAAGGGGTTCTTCTATCCTGTCGATATTTGTTATAGGAGGTAGACCCGATGGATTATGAACATCAACTATACCATCACGGGTAGTATAAACTTTATATGAGACGTTTGGTACGGTTGTAATAACATCCATATCAAACTCCCTGTCGAGTCTCTCCTGGATTATTTCCATATGAAGCAATCCGAGGAATCCACACCTGAAACCAAAACCCAGGGCTGCCGAAGATTCCGGGCTAAAGGTAAGAGAAGCATCATTTAACTGCAGGCGCTCAATGGAAGCCCTGAGATCTTCATAATCATCTGCATCAACCGGGTAAATACCTGCAAACACCATAGGCTTGACATCCTCAAATCCTTCGATGCCTTCCCTGCAGGGATTCTCCACATGCGTAATGGTATCACCCACTTTTACATCTGATGAATTCTTAATACCCGATATTATATAGCCTACATCACCGGCGCTCATTATGCTTCTTGATTCCTGCTTCATCTGCAGAACTCCAATTTCGTCTGCATAATACCTGGCCCCGGTGTTTACAAATTTAACATGATCACCCTTCTTTAGAGTTCCGTTTACTATTTTAATATAGGCAATAATCCCCCTGAATGAATTAAAAATAGAATCAAAAATCAGAGCCTGTAATGGTTTCTCCGGATCACCTGAAGGAGGTGGTACATTTTTAATAATCCTTTGCAGTATCTCTTCCACACCCAGACCGGTTTTACCACTGGCCTCGATAATATCCTCCCTTTCGCAACCAATCAGGTCAACAATCTGATCCTTAACATCCTCAGGCATGGCATTAGCCATATCCATCTTATTCAATACGGGAATAACTTCCAGGTCCTGTTCGAGGGCCATAAAAAGATTGGAGATTGTCTGTGCCTGGATTCCCTGTGTTGCGTCTACCACCAGCAAAGCTCCTTCGCAAGCAGCAATAGACCGTGAGACTTCGTATGAGAAATCTACATGCCCGGGGGTATCAATAAGGTTTAGTATATATTTATCGCCATCATGAGTATATTTCATTTGTATGGCGTGACTTTTTATGGTGATACCTCTTTCCCTCTCAAGGTCCATATTATCAAGTACCTGGTCCATTTTCTCCCTCTCGGAAATTGTACCTGTTGCATCAAGCAACCTGTCTGCCAGGGTACTCTTCCCATGATCAATATGGGCAATTATGCAAAAATTCCTAATCCTTTCCATTCTGATGCTAGAATAAACATGCGCAAAGATAGTATATATGTTGGAAGATTGGAATGTTGGAAGATTGGAATGCTGGAGGCTTGATCAGGAATAAAAAAGAGGTGCTAAAAATAAGCACCCCTCTTCTATTAGTGAAATTAGTATTTAATTCGTCCTGATTTGCATTATACTACATCATTCCAGGCATTCCGCCACCCATTGCTGCAGGGTTCATAGGAGGTTCATCCACTTTTTCCTCAACAACCACAGCTTCAGTTGTCAGGAACATACCCGCAATTGAAGCAGCGTTCTCAAGAGCAATCCTGGTAACTTTTGCAGGATCAATAACACCTGATTCATACAGGTTTTCGAACTTGTCGAGCCTTGCATTATAGCCAAAATCATTCTTACCTTCCTTAACTACCTGAGCAACCACCGCACCTTCTTTGCCCGAATTTATTACAATCTGGCGAAGAGGCTCTTCGATTGCCCTCTTTACAATTTCTATACCTGTATTCTGATCATCATTCTCTCCCTTAATTTTTGAGAGCGCATCAATGGCCCTGATATAGGCAACTCCTCCTCCGGGAACAATACCTTCTTCTATTGCTGCCCTGGTGGCACTCAATGCATCATCAACACGGTCTTTCTTCTCTTTCATTTCAACCTCAGATGCTGCACCAATATAAAGTACTGCAACACCACCTGCAAGCTTGGCCAGGCGTTCCTGAAGCTTCTCCCTGTCATAATCAGAAGTAGTGGTCTCAATCTGTTGTTTAATCTGCTTAACTCTTGCACTTATACCTTCTGAATCGCCAGAACCATTTACTATAGTAGTATTTTCTTTATCAACAGTTACTTTCTCGGCCTGTCCCAGCATTTCCAGAGTTGTATGCTCGAGCTTAAGTCCTTTTTCCTCTGAAATAACTGTTCCGCCTGTAAGAATTGCGATGTCCTCAAGCATTTCTTTTCTTCTGTCACCAAATCCGGGAGCTTTAACTGCAGCCACCTTAAGCGATCCACGAAGGCGGTTTACAACTAGTGTTGCAAGAGCCTCTCCCTCAACATCTTCAGCAATAATCATAAGAGGTCTTCCGGTCTGAGCTGTTGATTCCAGCACAGGCAAAAGATCTTTCATTGTGGCGATCTTCTTATCGTGAATAAGAATATAGGGATTCTCGAGATCAGCTTCCATCTTCTCGGCATCGGTTACAAAATAAGGAGATATATAACCACGGTCAAACTGCATACCTTCAACAATCTCTACAGTTGTTTCAGTACCTTTGGCTTCTTCAACGGTAATTACACCCTCTTTCTTTACCTTACTCATTGCTTCGGCAATAAGTTTACCTATTGCATCATCATTATTGGCTGAAATGCGGGCAACCTGCTCAATTTTTTCAAGATCGTCACCAACAACCTTGGCCTGCTTTGCTATTGAAGCCACTACAGCTTCAACACCTTTATCAATACCACGCTTAAGTTCCATCGGGTTTGCACCGGCAGTAACGTTTTTAAGACCTACATTAATAATAGCCTGCGCCAGCAGAGTAGCTGTTGTTGTTCCGTCGCCGGCATCATCACCCGTTTTGGATGCAACTTCCTTTACCATCTGGGCACCCATATTTTCGAATGGATCTGACAGTTCAATTTCCTTTGCAACTGTTACACCATCTTTTGTGATCTGTGGTGCACCGAACTTCTTCTCAAGAACAACATTACGTCCCCTGGGTCCAAGGGTTACCTTTACCGTATCAGCAAGCTTATCAACACCTACTTTGAGGAGATTACGAGCTTCGATATCAAATTTGATTTCTTTTGCCATTTTTTTATTTATTTAAATTATTATCTGTTAAATAATGTAGAGAATATCGCTTTGCGACATTAAAAGGTAGTCTTCGCCATCAATGCTCAATTCCTGTCCGCCATATTTTCCGTAAAGGACAACATCGCCGACTTTAACTTCCATTTCCTCATCCTTTTTTCTTGTGCCAACCAGGGCTACGGTACCCTGCTGAGGTTTTTCTTTTGCACTATCCGGAATAATTATTCCACTCTGGGTTTTTTCTTCAGCCTCTGCTGGTTTTACAAGTACCTTACCAGCGAGTATCTTTCCTTTTAAATCTGCCATCTCTAATTATGTGTTAGTTATACATTAGTTTTACCGACATAGCTCTTTAACAGAATTTATGCCAAACCAGAAAGAAGAATAATTAAGCAGGTTTTGATGCAATTTTGACAAAAAAATGTCAGTTTGATGACAAACTGACATTATAAAACATCTTCTATAACATCCTATTCCAAACCACCATCCTGGTCAGGGTTCTGATCAGGTATTGATGTTGGCAGGGTAGGTATTGCAGTTGGATCCACCACATTCTGAATCCGTTCCTGGATTCTTGACTCCTGTTCTCCTCCGGATCTTGGAATAGTTGCTGTGGCAGCAATACTTAAAACCAGGATTGCAACAGCAAGGGTCCATGTTGCCTTCTCAAGGAAATCTGCTGTCTTGCGAACTCCCATGGTCTGACCTGTTGATGTAAAATTAGCGGCCAGCCCTCCTCCTTTTGAATTCTGTACAAGTACTATAAGAATCTGTAAGAAACAGGCTACAATTATCAGGACCGATACAAATACGTAAATTCCCATCTTCTCTTATTTATGACATTAATTCTTTAATATTCTCAATTTGAGTCGCAAAGTAACTACTTTTTTCCGGAAATTTCAAACTTAATTTCTCATATACCATAATAGCTTTTGTATAGTACTTCTGGTTTATATAAATCTTTGCCAGTGTTTCTGAGATAATGCCGGGTGTTCTGTCATCAACCTTTTCTGCGATATTTTCCTGATCATCCCTGAGCGGCTCTCTCAGGGGTTCAATCCTGGGATTTAACTCGATAAACCTGTTAACCAGCTCGCTGGCAGAAGAATCATTCTGCGTTTCATCAATCTCAAGTAATTCACCATCAGCCTGAGGGGACACATCAACTACATCCGGCTCCCTGCCATTCTGAGCGGGGTCATCCCCGGCAGGAAACCGGGGCTCTGTAGCAATATCATCATCGAGCAATAAGATATCATTTATGTCATGATCCCTAATTCCATCTTCCCTGTCTTTTTCTCCTCCCGCATTCTTCTTCACTGCCTGCTGCTCACTTTCTGCGTCCGGGTTTTCGGGAGTAATCACGGCTGGAGCATCTCCCCTTATCTCGGCAAGTCGTGCTTCAATTTCAGCAACAAGCTCTTCGCGCGAACGCAGACCATCATCCTGCTTAACTGCAGCAGGGACAGCGCTCTCCATCTGCTCTTTCTCTTCGCTTACATTTTCTTTATATCTTATCTCACCTGCCTGGTTTTTCCCTGAGTTCTTCAGCACATAATATAAAACCTCACGGTTTGCCACATATACAGCATTCTTTTTTAACTCTTCGTCGAAAATAATACTGTCAGACAGGTAATAGGCATCGAGTTTTAAGGTATAGGCAGACTGGAACCAGGGATAGAGGGAAATAAGCTCTTCAAGAGCATCAATATTTACGGTACTGTCCCAGTTCCCGGATTTTACCATATGTAACAGATCATTCCTGTTCATATTTACCAGTTAACAAAGGCCCTGTTAAATATATCTTCAAGTAACTGTTCTACAATCTTCTCAACAAGCTCATCTTCCACATCACTGAGTTGCTTATCCCCCGAATAATCCTCATACCTTGAAAAGGTCTGTTCATAGCTATAGTCGGGCTCCACCGAATTTGTAAATTTCACTTTAACAGAAATGGTAAACCTGTTCATAGCTGCCTGGGCATTCCCTGATACGGTAAGGGGCCTGGTATCGTAGTCTGTGATCTCACCCTCGAAACTAACATCTCCTATGTCGCTCACAAATTCCAGGTTTGTCTGTGCCCTGCACATATCCTGGAGCTCGTCGGTGATATACTGGCTCAGAGTTGGCTGAACCAGCCTGGCACGATTCTGGAAATACTGTATACTTATTGTTTTTACCTCGGGCGATATGCTTGCACCGGAGAAGGTATATTTAACCGAGCATGCAGAGAGTGACATCAGGACAAGAAATACCGGGATAAAAACCGGGCCTCCCGCTAAGGATGAAATAATATTTTTAAAGGTCGATCCCATATTCCTTAATTTTCCGGTATAGTGTACGTTCAGAAATGCCAAGTTCATCAGCAGCAAGTTTACGCTTGCCACTGTATTTCTCAAGAGCTTTCTTTATTAGTTCAATCTCCTTATCCACTAGTGATAGCGATTCTTCAACTATTTCTTCAGTATCCTGGATATTGGAGTCTTCCCCGGGCCTGGGGATGGAAACAGGCGCCTGGGTTCGTGCCAGCTCTTTCGACACCTGGCTTTCATGCTCGCTATACAGGCTCTGAATAACACTTGTTTCCTCTTCCGATAATTTCAGACCTTCGGGGTTTTCGCGAAGAAGATCCATAACAATCTTTTTAAGATCATTCATGTCCTTCTTCATATCGAATAGTATTTTATAAAGGATCTCTCTTTCAGATGAAAAGGAGGCCTCTTCCTTACGGCTTATTAATGCAGGCAACTTTGCTGCTGAATAATCCGGCAGATATCCCTGCAGCATCGGGGAATCTATTTCCCGCGAACCTTCAATTATTGATATTTGTTCGGTAATATTCTTCAACTGCCTTATATTCCCCGGCCACGAATACGCTAAAAGTATCTCCCTTGCATCTTCGGTAAGCTTAACTGCAGGCATCCTGTACTTTTCTGCAAAATCGCTTGCAAATTTTCTGAAAAGCAAGAGAATGTCTTCTCCTCTTTCGCGAAGTGGTGGTATTATTACCGGAACAGTATTTAACCTGTAAAAAAGATCTTCCCTGAAACGGCCCTCATGGATAGCTTTAAGTATATCCACATTGGTCGCAGTTATAACCCTTACATCCACTTTCTGCATCTTAGACGAACCAACCCTTATAAATTCGCCGGTTTCAAGCACACGCAATAACCTCACCTGGGTTGCCAGGGGAAGCTCTGCAACTTCGTCAAGAAATATTGTCCCCCCGTTGGCTACCTCAAAATAGCCTTTCCGGCTATCAGTGGCTCCCGTAAAAGATCCCTTCTCATGACCGAATAATTCAGAATCAATTGTTCCTTCAGGAATGGCTCCGCAGTTAACGGCAATATACTGCCCGTGTTTCCTGGTACTGTGACTATGAATAATTTTTGGAAATATTTCCTTACCCGAACCACTCTCACCGGTAATAAGCACAGAAAGATCGGTTGGGGCAACCTGTACTGCAATATCCATAGCCCGGTTAAGGCCAACATAATTCCCGATTATTCCAAATCGTTGTTTTATACTCTGTAAATCTCTCATAGGGTTTTCTACATCCATGCGAAATTAATCATTTTGTGAGATTTAGAAAAATTGTTATGCCCCATAGCTTCATCCCTTTCCTGAAGACCGGGGTAAAACGCAATGATACAATAATGCTAAAGTTTTGTTAAAGAGCAGATAAAAGATGGAAAAGGTATCTTTTTGCACGATATTTGCGTATATAGAGTTAATGTAAATGTGAATTTATGAGAAGAATTCTGCTTTTTTTAGTATTTGTTGTAGTATCTTCTTACGTTTCAGGCCAGGACTTAACTTTGAAAAAATCTTCTGATCAGCAACTTAAAAGCATTGAGAAAGAAGAGCCGCTTATAAAAATCTATCCTGTCCCTGTTTTAAGTAATAATTTCACTATCTCTTCGGATACTCCCTTTATATATGTTCGAATGACTAATATTATAGGGCAGGAGATTACCCGCCTGCGCCTGAGCTACCCTGTATTTAGTAAGGAAATAGAGTTCAAAACTACTGAAAAAGGTATATACCTTATTACCATAGAGCTCGAAGATCACCGGAAGATTGTCCGTAAAATTCTCGTTGATAACGGCAGGTAAATCTCAGTCAGTATTATTCTTCCCGCTTATTATCGTCCAAACCTGACGATAATGCTGTCAGCAATAGTCAGAGCTGAAGTCAGTGTACTGAGATCAGGAAACAGTTCACCGCTTGCACCCGAATGATGACTGTGTCCGATCGCTTTCATCAGAACTTCACCACCTGATAATGCCGGATCAAGAACTGCCTGGTATACTACTGCCGGCTGACATGATAGTTTATAGAATTTATCGTCAGGATAAAGATCATTTGTCCAGTACTCGTTCCAGTCCCAGTTCTGGTTTACCTCAAGCATAATCCTCACCGACGACTCAACCTGTCTGTCGGCCCTTGCAGACATAACAAAGCCGGTAAGAGGAGTTGCTCCGGTATATGCATCTGCTATCGGCTTATCCGGGTCGGGCATATAAAGGCCATCGGCAGCCTTTACACCTCTTTTATGTGCCCAGTATGGCAGGGTCTGCGGATATCTTCTTATTCCGGGTTCCCACTTGTTGTCTTTAACATTCCCAAAACGGAAAACTGATGTTGCAACCGATTTCGCAACATATAATGTTTGAATATAATTACCCTCCAGATCCTCAAGCCAGATGGCCATAAGCGGATAATAAAATGAATCTCCTCTCTGGAATTCAAGTGTAATCCAGGGACCTTCTCCCTGGTCATTAACACTGAAATAGAAAACTTCTTCACCTGCCAGCCTGCCTGATTCTGATTGATTAAGGCTGCAGCCAGTAATGAGGACTGCAAGAATAGTAATAGCTATATATTTCATCATTAGCATAAATTTTAAAACTCAATTATTACTCCAATTGTTGGTAATACTGTTCCCCCTGTACCACTTATACTTTTCAACACGTATCTGTCAGGATCTGTCGGGTCGGTAAGTGTCACACCAGTTACCGGATCTGTTTCACGAACAATAATAGGCGGCTGATCGGCCTGGAAATTATAAAGATTTTGAATATCAACATACAACATCAACGACCACTTGTTAAAGTAGAACGACCTGTCAACCCTGATATCGAGCTGGTGGAAGGACTTCAGCCTTTCACTGTTATACCTTGAATAATCGAGGTAAGCCCTGCCCTGAAGATCCCAGGCTGCTTTAAGCGACGACAATTCAATATCGGCCGGTGTATAAGGTGCTCCGCCAACAAATCTCCATTTCAGGCCTGCATCCCAGTATTTTTTAAAACTCCTGGTTGCAGTAAGGTTAAACAGGTGCCTGTTATCCCATGAAGTAGGGATATAATTCTCATCCAGGTCTTTAAACTCACTCCTCACCCAGGTGTATGAAAAAACCAGGTTAAGACCATCCAGGTTTTTTATCCTTCCAAGCAACTCTATTCCATAAGCGCGCCCATCTGCAATTGATCTTACTTCCTCATCTCCGAATATTCCATAATCAGCACTCTTACTCGATAGCGGTACAGAGTCGCTGACTGAAAAAGGATAATCGCGGTAATATTTAAAGAAGCCTTCTGCTGTAAGCTGGATATTCTCGTTGGGAATATATTCAAAACCTGCAACCAGGTGATCGCTCTGTATATATTTCAGTCCGTTGTTCTTGTTTACAAGGTTTCCACTATTATCAGAATAACCCATTACAGTATAAGGCGGTAATTGCTGATAGCGACCTGCATTAAAATTAAAACTTACTTTATCTGTAAATGAATAGGAGGCCGAAACCCTTGGCGATAAATTGCGAAGAGGATTTGACATTTCCTCAGAATAAGTGCTTCCATCCATCCTCAACCCGGCCGACAGGCTCAACCTGTTGCGCGCAAAAGATTTTGAGACCTGCCCGAACAATGAATACTTATTTGTCCGTAATGAGAGATCCGACAGGCTGGTAAATACGTCCGAGCCAACGAAAATTCTTCGGAAAGAGTCATTCCTGTATAAAACATTCTCGAATCCTGCCCCGTAATCCAGTTTAAGTCCTCCGTCAAACTGCTGTACCCTCTCGTATCTGAACTTATTTTCACCCTCTCCGGATTTAAAATCAAGTAGTTTATCCGATTCAACTTCAGTATTTCCAAGGTACTTGTACTGCTTATTATTTAAATATGATCTGCTAAGTATCCATGTATCATAGCCATCCTGCCTGAAATTCTTGTATTTTATACCAAATGTATAGCTGTATTGCTTCTGCACCGGAATGTAATCAAGTATATACCTCTGGTATTCAGTGTCATCTGCCTCCCTGTTAAGTTCAAAGTCATCAAGGGCACCTATACCAAGTACCGTAAGCTCACCCTTACTGCCAAAACGTGTTTTATGCTTAAACTGAAAGTCATTGTAGGTAGGAAGAAAAGGCAGACCAATTGCAGAAAAAAGAAATTGCAGGTAAGACCTGCGCACCGACATAATCAGGGATGAGTTTTTGCCTGTTGGCCCGTCAATTGTCAGACCCAGATCGGAGGCACCTATTGTTGCCCTGTATTTCATTTTCTCTGAATTACCATCTATCTGCCTGAAGCGCAAAACCGAGCTCAGGGCATTGCCGGTAGATGCAGGGAATGCTCCTGAATAAAAATTAAGTTCCTGTACAAAATCAACATTTATTATCCCAACAGGCCCTCCCGAGGCTCCCTGGGTGGAAAAATGATTTAGGTAGGGTATTTCTATTTCATCAAGGTAAAACCTGTTCTCATTCGGACCTCCTCCCCTTACTATTACATCATTCCTGAATGCAGGTGTTGAGGCTACACCGGGAAATGATTGTATAACCTTAGAGATGTCACGGTTTCCTCCGGGGTTCTTCTCAATTTCCTGTATACCAATTATCCTTACAGAAAGCGGCGACTCAAGTTTCTTTCTGAAGGGTGAAGCCTTCACTACCACATCATCAATTCCAACTACCGATTCAGTAAGGGCTATTTCAATATTGGGTGAGTTATCCCTTGTAAGAAGAAATTCGGCTGATACTGCCGGTTCAAAGCCAACAGATGAAGCTTTAAGCTGTAAATAACCGGGTTCAATACCTGTAAATGTAAAGTTACCGTCAAAGTCAGTCATTGCACCGGTTGTTGTGCCAATAATAACTACTGTTGAGAAAGGAACACCTTCATTATTGGCCGCATTAAGAACCCGGCCTTTGATAATTCCCTTTTTATCCTGTGCACCAAGTGAGCTTAGGAGTACCATAAAAAGCACTGCCATTGTATTAAGTTTTTTCATCAGTTAGTTTTGTTTAGCTTTACGTTTTATTATTTAAACATGCCGGCACAAATAAAGTTCACGCTTTTTAACATAAAAAAGGATCCCTTTTGTTATTAAACAAGCTTAGAAAAATATTCCCTTTCTGCTGAAAGATCAATCTCCTTGTTCGTGGCTACTATGGCATCGATTTTTTCGAGCATATTCCTGCCGAATAATCTGAGCTCTTCAATATCTGATGTGCCTGTAATATGCTCGTATGCCCTGGTAATTTTAAGGATCTTATCTGCCAGTTTACCGGTATCAGTGTCAAAATAGCTTGCTTTAAAGAAATCCCAGATATACTCAACAGCCATGGAGGAAGGATGAAGTAAGTCATCTGCATAATACCTGTAGTCCCTCAGATCGTCCATAACCAGCTCATAGCCTGGAAAGTAGGATGTTCCCGGGTTTTGTTTGATAATTTTATCAATGGCTACAAAGAGAACAGATTTACTGAGCTGGTTCCCATAGGCTCCATCCTTCCAGTGGCGCACAGGGCTTACCGTGAATATTATTTTTAATGCAGGGTTATACTCTCTTATATCTGCCAGGAGGGTAGACCATTGATCTGCAATATCGTCCTGTCCCAGAATTTCCCTGGTAAATTCACCGGCGGGTATTTTATGACAGTTGGATACTATTTCATTATTCGATTTCAGACGGTAAATACGTGCAGTTCCAAAAGTTATAAAAAGGCAGGAAGCAGTCTTTAATTTCCGGGATCCCTCTGCTATGGATTTATTAATTTTATCCAGGGCAACAAAAGGATCCGGATTTGAGAACGAAGTGTCATGCCTGAAGCTCAGGTATCTTCCCCTGTAACAGAACAGATCATCATTACTTAAAGTCTGTCCGCCGATAAGAATCCTTAATGCCCCTGCCACCGAAGCCGGGTTATATAATACCCCGAATGGATTAATTGTAACATTAAATTTTGTCCTTTTAAGCCAGCTTCCAATCTCTGAAGCAAAACAGGAGCCCAATAAAAATAAGCTGTCATTATAAGCTATTCGTAATGCAGATCTCTCCGGCTTTATGGCAGTCCTGAATTCCATCTAGGGTAATAAATCAAGCCACTTTGCAATATAAGTAAATACATCATCCCTGAAAGATTCATTATGGAGTTCGTGATAACCTCCCTCAAAGATCTTAAGTTCAAAATTATCCTTGTCTGAAGCAAGACTGACAGAACCTTCAGGCGAACAGATCAAATCATCAGAACCATGCAATAAAAGAACCGGGATATCAATTAAAGTACCTGTTTCGAGTATTCTCTCTGCTGCCTCGCTCGCCTCTACCCCGAGCCTTACCGAAATCCTGTCGTGAACAAGCGGATCTTCTGAATATTTCCTTGTAACATCCTCAACATGTGATATATGACTCTTATTCAAGCCATTAGCCAGTAATAATTTCGGAACAAGGCAGTTAAGTACTCTGGCCATGGCCATCTTAAGACCCGATGGTTTGTTAGCCAGGATTAACCATGGCGATGTAATAACTGCAAAATCAAGTCCGGAAAGATTGGTAAGCAAATAATTAAGTGAAATATTGCCTCCCAGGCTATGCCCGTAAATGCCGGTTTTTAGGCCCGGAAACTCTGCTGACGCAAGATCAGCCATATTATCGATAAGATTATTATACACCTGGTAGCTTTCGATATGCCCCTTGCGCCCGGGAGCCATGCCATGACCAGGAAGGTCGGCCGCTACCACGGCAAAGCCTTCTGCCGCAAAGCTGGCAGCCCAGTCTTTATACCTTGCTGAATGTTCGCCGAGGCCATGAATTAACAGGATCACTTTCTTTACCTCGCCTTCAGGCTTGCTTATAAAACCGGGTACTTCCATATCCCGGTTAAGCCGAATATTTATTTCCATATTTATATCATTAAACTCTACTAAAGTACAAAATACAGCTTACAAAGCGAAACGCCATGCTATAACTAAAAAAGGCTTATCGGGCCACCCTGAAATTGTTTAAGGATATACCTTATTTTTACATTATTTAGAACACAGGGCTTCCAGGGCAACACATCTGCCTGATTTTCTTTGTTTTATACACCATTCATTATTTTAAACAAGCTTAGATTAGCAGGAGTTTAAGATATTAAGATTTGTTTATCCTTTATTATCGTTATATATTTGTTTTGAAATCAAACCAAAAAACACAGGATCATGACAGCAGTAGAATTCAATAACAACCTGATAAGTCTCGAAGACAATATGATGAAATTTGCCCTCAGTCTTACCTCTGACTACACAAGAGCTGAAGACCTGGTGCAGGACACCTATATGAAGGCTATTACATATAAGGACAAGTTCGTTGACTATACAAATCTAAAAGCATGGGTGTTTACAATAATGAAAAACACCTTTATCAACAATTACAGGAGATCGGTAAAAGAAAATACCATAATTGACGGTTCACAGGATCTTTATTTTATTAATCTGCCACAGGAGTCTGGCTTCGTTTCTCCGGAGTCAAGTTATTCTGCCGACGAAATAAACAAGGTAATAGATACCCTTGAGGATGAGTTTAAAGTTCCCTTCAGAATGCATCTCCAGGGCTTTAAGTATAAAGAAATTTCTGATAAACTTGGTTTAAAGATTGGTACTGTAAAGAGCCGGATATTCTTCACAAGGAAGAAACTGATGGAAATTCTGACTGACTACAGGTAAAGTAAATGCAATACACTATATGCAGGAGGGTGGCTCAGGAGGCCACCCTCTTGTTTTTTCTGAATAAGAGTCCTGCAACAACAAATATTACAAATCCCGCACTTACTAACCAGGCCCAGGTATTGCCTGTTACTGATTCGGCATACATTGAGTAGTCTGAACATAATATTACATCTCCATCCACCTCCCATACAATATTACCGTCAGAATCAATATATCCGTTTGTTGATACCACTTCTCCCGGCATCTGGGTCTGGATAAGGTAGCTTTTGCAGTTGAAAGCAATCTCCAGTTTAGCTTCCAGAACTTCAATTGCCGAGTCAATCAACACCCGGTTCTTTTCCATAAAACCCTTGCCATAAACCGAATCAACAACCAGACCAAGGCTATCCTCGTCAAAGAGGATGCGTGCAAATTCTTCCTCTCCCTCCCACAGCATTTCCATATCAAGATCCGATTCAGGATCACCTTTCTTTAGCTCTTCGATCTCCAGGAAGGCCGCCTTAACCAGTGACCTGCCTAACCACTCCTCCTTTTTTTCTTCAAGCTCATCGAACCTTTGCCTGTACAGAACACTGTCTGGCCCGGACTTAAAATCCTGGGCTATTTTCTCAGGCATATAGAAAATATTAAGCTCGTCTTCAGAGAGAAATTCCCCGGGAAGGTACCCTTCTATTGCCCCTCCTGTGTTTTCTGAATATCTGTATGAGGTAGTGAACCATTTAAAGTTCCTGTCAAAAGATGCCCAGCGCTCTACAAGCCTGTTTGGCCCATTGTCATTATTATAGCTTTCATTTATTGCTTCAACCCTGTCAAAGTGTTTCTCTGCTATCAGCTGATAAACAGTATCTTTTAATCCCGCTATATAATTAGTATCCGAAATGGCCCAGGTACTGTCGAGGGGGACCTTTGATTCGGCAATATTGAAATCGGGTTTATCCCAGGTCATAATAATCCTGCGAAGCACAGAGCCGTCAGGGTGAACAATATTAATAAGAAGCAAATCCTCCTCATCGCACGAGGGAATCATAAAAATAAATCCCAGTATAAGTAAATAATTAACTATTCTTTTCATTTTTCCTGTTTTTAATAATTAAAGTTTTGATTTTACCTTATCGCGATAAAGGTTTTCCAGGTCTGTATATTGTTTCTGCAGCCTGTTATAAGATTCTACCAGTGATCTCAGGTCTTTGTTGGCCACCATAATACTGTCTACATTATCCCTGTCGTCTGCACTTGTTTTGATTGCAGACTTTATTAGCACATTTCTTCCCTGGTGCTCCAGTAATTGAAGGGTTGTGCTTTCCACTACCCTGCCCTCAAGCTTATCTATCCGGTTTATAATTAATATCTGCTGACCCGTAAAAACCAGGACCAGGATAAATGAAAGTGTTACCAGGGCTTTTCTAAGTACAGGGTATTCTGCCCATCTGAATATATAAGACAAAATGCCCGGGTAAGCGCTACCCTTTTCGATATATGTTGCCGACATTACACTGTCAATAATAGCATTCCTCCTGCCGGTTTCGGGCACATAGCCTTTTAATCTTTCAATTGATCTTTCAATCTCTTTTTCCTTATTCATCAGCATATAGTTTTTCCCAGTTTTTTCTGACCTCCTGCCTGGCATGGTACAGGTTACTCTTAATTCTTTCCTTTGACAGTCCGCTTATTAAACTTATCTCATCTGCACTTAATTCGTCTATTACCGAAAGGGTAAACACCATTCTCTGTCTGGGGCTTAGCATGGCCGTAAGCTTATTCAACAATGCTGCCGCTTCTTCATCTCTCAGCTCTTTATCAGAGTCGGCAGCCGAAATCAGATCCCGTGTATATTCAGAACTGCTGCTCTGCTTATTTCTTTTCTGCTTTCTCAGGTAGTCGAGGCACAAATTTGTTGCGATTCTGAGCGTCCAGCTGATAAGTGAACCGTCTTCCCTTATCAATGATCGTTTTTCCCATACCTTAATAAAGGTCTCCTGCACGATATCCTCGCTGATATACTTATCTGCAGTCATTTTAAAAGCCAGCCCGAACACCCTGCCGAATGACATTTCGACAAATTCCCTGAAAACGAGCCGGTCACCTTTTTTTATAGCCCTGGTATATTCTGTAAAATCCAAATTGTCAGTTTTGCTTTCTACTATTAATACGATTTATACCGGACAAGGTAAAAAAATCAGATCATTTTCTTAAATTTATAATATTAAGCTATGTACACTACTATTAAAATACAAACTGACTCAAAGCAGGGCCTGTATGATATTACTGAAGAAGTAAAAGAGCTTGTGAGGATTTCAGGCGTTACCACCGGCCTGGCAAGCATCTTTGCAAGGGGATCTACTGCTGCAATAATGATCCAGGAGAACTGGGATAATTCTGTGCAGAAGGATGTAATAAGTCTTCTTAATAAACTTATACCCGAAGGTGTATGGGAACATGACAAACAGGATAATAATGGCGACAGTCATTTGAAAGCCGGGATAGTCGGGCCCTCAGAGTCAATCCCAATCTCAGGGGCAAGCATGGTTTTATCCACCTGGCAGAATATCTTCTTTTGTGAATTTGACGGCCCGCGAAGAGAAAGGGAAATAGCTGTGCTGATTACAGGAGAATAATCTCTTTTAACCTTTTCGAAAAAATATTGTTAATATTTAAAAGAATTAATAAACCTAAATCTTATTATTATGGAAAATGCTACAAATTTTGACTTCCAGGGCTTATGGGATAAAATAATTGAGCTCGCCACTACATACGGAATAAAATTATTGCTGGCGATAGTAGTCCTTGTAATTGGCCTGATGATTGTCAGATCACTGACAAAAGGGCTGGTAAGAATAATGAAAAAGGCAGGTGTCAGTGAGTCACTTATCCCCTTCCTCAGGAGTCTTGCTTCAGTTGGCTTAAAAATACTGGTATTTATTAGTGTTCTGGGCATGGTTGGGGTACAAATGACCTCCTTTATTGCAGTGCTTGGTGCAGCCGGACTTGCTGTAGGCCTTGCCCTCCAGGGAACACTGCAGAATTTTGCCGGAGGAGTAATAATACTCCTGTTCAAGCCTTATAAGGTAGGCGATTACATCGACACCCAGGGTTACGCAGGCACTGTAAAGGAAATACAGATTTTTACCACCGTATTAAACACCCCCGACAATAAAACCATTATTATTCCTAATTCACCCATTGCAACAGGATCGCTAATAAACTATTCTGCACAGACTACAAGGAGGGTTGATTTTTCGTTCGGGATTGGTTACGGGGATGATATTGAAAAGGCAAGAAAAATTTTACTCTCCATTGTTGACAGGCATGCTAAGGTAAAGAAAGACCCGGCCCCTTTTGTAAGGGTAAGTGAACTTGCAGACAGTTCTGTAAATTTTGCAGTTAGAGTCTGGGTTGAAGCTGGCGACTACTGGGATGTATTTTTTGATGTTACTGAACAGGTTAAGAAAGACTTCGATAAGGAAGGTGTTTCAATTCCTTATCCGCAGACTGACGTACATGTTTATAACCACAAATGATAAAGACCAAGCACCGATTATCTATTACTTCCTAAAAGAAACTACATGAAGAAATATATTTTAGCTCTTACAGTATTATTTACGTCATATTCAGTGTTTGCACAGGACACTACACAGCTTGATGGCCCATGGAAATCAAGCGGGATGGCATCACTGAATTTTTCACAGGTAAGTCTCAGTAAATGGGCACAGGGAGGAGAAAGTTCGTACGCCGTAAATGCTCTTTCGGCATTCAGCATTAATTATGCTAAGGAAAATACCTCCTGGGACAACAGTATTGACATTGGCTATGGCATACAGAAAGTAGGTGATAAAGATGCCGGAAAGACTGATGATCATCTTGATTTGCTTTCAAAATATGGTCGCAAAACCTCTGGCAACTGGTACGTGAGTGGAATGCTGAACTTTAAAACACAATTTACCAGGGGCTATAAGGAAACTGATGCAGGCAAGGTTGTTATTTCAGATTTTATGTCACCCGGTTATATAATACTTGCAATAGGTATGGAATACAAGCCATCAGACTCTTTTTACTTTTCAGCATCTCCACTGGGAGGCAAAATAACACTCGTAATGAACGATTCGCTTTCCACGGTGGGCTCTTTCGGGGTTGAAGCAGGAAAAAACACCAGGTCAGAATTCGGGGGAACAGTAAAGATGGGAGTTAACAGGGAAATTTTTAAGAACGTAACTTTAACATCAACCCTTGACCTGTTTTCCAATTACTTCAATTCTCCCCTTAATATTGATGTTAGCTGGAAGATGATGATAAATATGAAAGTAAACGAGTTCCTGTCGGCAAATATTTCAACCCACCTCCTTTACGATGATGATGTTGACTATATTGACTCTGAAGGGATATCACAGGGACCACAGGTACAGTTTAAGGAGATACTGGGAATAGGCCTGTCAGTAAAGTTCTGACACTGCAGCAATATTTCTTTTAAAGCCCTCATAGCCTGTACGTAATACAGGAGATTCGCGGAAGATGGAAGAAAATTCATCTTCCGTTATTTTTTGCCAGTCATCGGGCTTGTATACTAACAGCTGTGATAAGGGTGAAAATGCTTTTTCGTCAGTGGGTTTTGCCTTTTTATTCCACGGACAAATCTCCTGGCAGATATCACAGCCAAAGACATAATTATTCAGCTGTGTTCTTTCGCTGTCTGAAAAATTCCCTTTCTTCTCAATTGTAAGGTAGGATATGCATTTTGATGAATCAAGGGTTCTGCTCTCCGTAATTGCACCTGTTGGACATGCATCAATACATTTAGTACATGATCCGCAGTAATCGCGAATCCTTTCGCCGGTATAATCAAGTTCGAGATCAATTACAAGTTCCCCCAGGAAGAACCATGATCCCTCACGCGGGTTAATAAGCATACTGTTCTTACCAATCCATCCCAGTCCGGCCTTTTCTGCCCAGGCCCTCTCCAAAAGAGGGGCAGAATCAACAAAGACCCTGCCTTCCACCTTCCCCGCAGCAGATCTGAGCTCTTCCAGCAATATATAAATCTTATCCTTTAGCACCTTATGATAATCCTTCCCGAGTGCATATCTCGAAAACAAAGGCTTATCATTCGCTGCCGGATACTCCTGGTAATAATTATAAGCCAATACAATAACACTCCTGGCTCCATTTACCAGCAATGATGGATCAAGCCTTTTGTCATTGTTCTGCTCCATCCACGCCATATCAGCCTGGTAACCCTTTTCCAGCCATTTCTCAAGCAAAGGCCTGTGCCAGTCAAGGGCTTCGCATTTTGCAATGCCACAAAAAGAAAAACCGAGCTCCCGGCTTTTGTTTATTATCAGCTTGCTCAGTTTCTTTTTGTCAGTCATAACATTCTTTTCTGCTACAGGAAACCGAGTTCCAGCTTTGCTTCCTCGGTCATCATGCTTTTATCCCATGGCGGGTCAAAAGTTAATATAAGGTCACATTCCCTGACCCCTTTTGTACCTGCAACCTTGTACTTCACCTCCTCAACAATCATTTCGGCCATTGGGCAGTTGGGAGCTGTAAGTGTCATAGTAATATGAGCAATCTGCTCCCCGTCAATACTGATCTCGTAAATCAATCCAAGATCATAGATATTTGCCGGTATTTCAGGATCATATATTGATTTAAGCACTCCTACAATCCGCGCTTCTGTTTCCATATATTCGTTCGGATTCATATTAATTCCCTCCTTCTTTAACCTTGTATGCCAGGGCATACAGCTTCATTTGTTTCACCATTGCCAGCAATCCGTTCGACCTTGTAGGCGACAGATTCTGCTTCAGTCCTATTTCATCTATAAACTTAAGCTCTGAGTCAAGTATCTCGCCGGGAGTCCTTCCCGACACTACCTTTACGAGCAGTGCCACAATCCCTCGTGTTATAATTGCATCGCTTTCAGCCTTAAAGAATACTTTACCGTCTTTAATTTCAGGGTAAAGCCATACCTTCGACTGGCATCCCTCGATAAGGTAATCTTTTGTTTTATATTTTTCGTCAAGAACCTCAAGACCTTTTCCCAGGTCTATCAGGTAATTATACTTATCCATCCAATCGTCGAATACCGAGAATTCCTCAACTATTTCCCTTTGAACCTCTTCAATAGTCATTTCAGTTCTGTTATCCCATTAATACTTTTACCTGTTCTATACCTTCAAGGAGCCTGTCAACTTCCTCTTCAGTGTTATAAAAGCAAAGAGAGGCGCGTATTGTACCGTCTATGCCAAACCTGTCCATTAATGGCTGTGCACAATGAGTCCCGGTACGTACAGCTATACCCATCTTATCAAGAATCATACCCGCATCATACTGGTGTATGCCTTCTATCAGGAATGATATTATTGCCACCTTCTCGGGTGCCTCTCCATATATTTTTATATTGCCTGAATCCATAAGCCTTGCTGTTGCATATTTCAGCAGCTCAGCTTCCCTCTTCATAATAAAGTCAAGCCCGAGATCATTAATAAAACCCAGGGCTTCGCTTAGGCCTATTGCCCCGACAAAATTTGTGGTACCTGCTTCAAACTTAAATGGCAACTGATTATAGGTCGTTTTCTCAAAGGTAACCTTATCCACCATATCGCCTCCCCCCTGCCAGGGTGGCATTTCCTCAAGCCATTTTTCTTTGGCATATAATACCCCTATGCCTGTTGGTCCGTATACCTTGTGGCCTGAAAAAGCATAGAAATCACAATCAAGTTCCTGTACATCCACCCCTGAATGCTGAATAGCCTGTGCGCCATCAAGCAAAACCGGCACATTATTAGCGTGTGCAATTGAAATAAGCTCCTTAACAGGGTTAACCGTGCCGAGTGAATTTGACACATGTGCCACTGCTATAAGTTTTGTCCTGTCGCAAATTAGTTTCCTGTAAGAATCAATATCCAGTGTGCCGTCGTCCAAAACAGGAATTACTTTTAAAACTGCACCCTTCCTATTGCAAAGGAATTGCCAGGGTACAATGTTGGCATGATGTTCAAGTCCGGAGATTATTATCTCATCTCCCCCCGATACATATTTTTCTCCGAAAGAAAAAGCAACAAGGTTTATTGATGCTGTGGTTCCCGAGGTAAAAACAAGCTCTTCCTTCTTTTCGGCATTAATAAATTTTCTGACCTCTTCCCTTGCCGCTTCATATTTTTCAGATGACATATCACTAAGAAAGTGTACTCCCCTGTGAATATTGCTGTTATAATTCATGTATGCATCTGTAACAGCTTCAATTACACGCATCGGTTTCTGGGTGGTAGCTCCATTATCGAAATAAACAAGCGGCCTGTTATAGACCTCTTTCGACAATATCGGGAAGCATTCCCGTATTTTTTTAATATCCATTAATGGTGTTTATGATCGGTTTCGCAATTTAATGCACATGTTGTACATCTTGATAGTTCACCCTTAAGTCTCTGAAGGATAAGTCCGTCAATTCGTTCTTTCAGGGCACTGGTTTTAATGGTATCAGCAACCTCATGTGCAAAGCCAAACATAAGCATCAACCTTGCTTCATCCCTGTCGATACCTCTTGACCTGAGATAGAACAGGGCATCTTCATCAAGCTGTCCTACTGTTGCTCCGTGACTACATTTTACATCGTCGGCATAGATTTCGAGCTGCGGCTTGGTATCCATCCTGGCATCATCGGTAAGCAGTATGCTGTTATTACTCTGGTATGCCCTTGTTCCCTGGGCTGCCCTGTTAACCTTTATTGCACCGGAGAATGCTCCTGTGGCATAATCATCCAGAACCCCCTTAAACAACTGGTTGCTTGTACAGTTTGGAGCCCTGTGATCGATGCTTACAAAATTATCGACATGTTGCCATCTGTCTGTAAGATATAAGCCGTAAGCATTGCATTCGGCACCTTCCCCGTTTAAACGATGATAGGTGCTGTTCCTTACCAGGCCTCCATGAAGGGTAACATTGTTAGATGTGGCCCTGCTGTCTCTTTCCTGGTGGATAAAGGTATGGGTTAGTTTAGCCGCATTATTATGTTCATTCTGGATCCTGAGAATATCAAACTTTGAATTCTGCCCAACATAGACTTCAGTAACTGCGTTTGTCAGGAATTTCTGAGGAGAAAGAGCATGGTCGCATACAATAAGCTCAATATCAGAATTCTCTTCAACTACAAAAAGATTCCTGTGCTGCACAAGAGTGTCTACATCAGACTGAACCAGGTTAACTATCTGTATCGGTTTACTCAGGCTGGCTCCCCTGGGTACATATACAAATATACCATCAGATGCAAGGGCTGTGTTCAGGGGTATTAACCCGTCGTTTCCATTTACGGCATACCTGCCATAATGCGCTTCTATAACTTCTTTAAAGCTCTTATATGCCTGTGAAAGACTTCCAACCCAGATTCCATTGCCAAGTTCCTTCAGGCTCCCGTTTGTTGTAGGGTAAAAGCCATTTACCAGTATTAACTCGTGCACATCCAGGTCGTCAACCTCGCACCTGAAAGTGCCGGCTATGTCAAAATCACTCTGCTCAGGAATAAAAAATGACTTATAATTTGATCTGAACCAGGGCTCCAGGTTTGTATACCTGTATGCCTCATTCTTCCTGTCAGGGATACCACCCATTTCAAGAAATTGCTCCATTGCCTGGTCCCTGAAACTATTAATAAAGTCGCCGGGTAAGCCCCCCAGGCGACCCAGGTTATCTTTATAAAGCCTGGCAAATTTGTTTTTAATTTCTTCTCTTTTAGTATCCATGGCAAGCCTAATATGCTTCTTTTTTTATCCAGTCGTATCCCTTATCCTCAAGTTCGAGTGCCAGTTCCTTACCGGCTGATTTAACTATCTTCCCATCATAGAGCACATGAACCACATCCGGAACAATATAATCAAGCAGTCTTTGATAGTGTGTTATCACTATAGTAGAGTTATCAGGTCTTTTTAGCTTGTTAACTCCATTTGCCACTATCTTAAGGGCATCAATATCCAGTCCTGAGTCAGTTTCATCAAGTATTGACAGTGTGGGTTCGAGCATAGCCATCTGGAAAATCTCATTTCTTTTCTTTTCACCTCCTGAAAAGCCTTCATTTACCGATCTGCTTGTAAGAGCCGAATCCAGTTCAACAAGCTCCTTTCTTTCGCGCATCAGCTTCAGAAAATCGGAGGCAGTAAGAGGCTCCTCTCCGCGATACTTACGATGTTGATTTATGGCAGTCTTCATAAAATTCACCATGCTTACACCGGCAATTTCTATGGGGTATTGAAAACCCAGGAAAATTCCTTCCTTTGACCTGTCTTCAGCTGCCATATCAAGCAGGTTCTTCCCCATATAAGTAACACTTCCACCCGTTACTTCAACAAAGTCCCTGCCGGCCAGAACTGAAGCCAGCGTACTTTTACCTGAACCATTTGGCCCCATAATAGCATGTATCTCCCCGGCTTTTACACTGAGATTAATACCCTTTATTATCTGCTTCCCGTCAATTGAAGCCTTTAGGTCTTTTATTTCTAACATTATATTCTGTTTATTCGTTTAGTTGTTTATTTTCCTTTGTCCGCAAACCGCAGCCTGTGCACCACACAGCTATCCCACCGAGCCTTCGAGGCTTATCTGCAGTAACTTCTGTGCCTCAACTGCAAACTCCATCGGCAGTTTGTTCAGCACCTCCTTTGCATATCCATTAACAATCAGGCCAATTGCATCTTCAGTACTTATCCCCCTCTGGTTACAATAAAATATCTGGTCCTCTCCTATCTTTGAAGTAGTAGCTTCGTGTTCAACGATTCCGGTCTGGTTATCAACTTCTATATAGGGGAATGTATGTGCACCACATTTATCGCCGAGCAGTAATGAATCGCACTGACTGAAATTCCGTGCATTCTGCGCATTTTTAGTCACCTTAACCAGGCCCCTGTAACTGTTCTGGCTTAAACCGGCCGATATCCCTTTTGATACTATTGTACTCTTTGTGTTCTTACCAAGATGGATCATTTTTGTGCCGGTATCGGCCTGCTGGTGATTATTTGTTACAGCTACCGAATAAAACTCTCCAACCGAATTATCCCCACGCAGTATACATGAGGGATACTTCCAGGTAATGGCAGATCCTGTTTCAACCTGTGTCCATGAGATTCTTGAGTTTTCCCCCTTGCATATACCACGCTTGGTTACAAAGTTGTAGATACCCCCTTTACCGTTTTTATCGCCCGGGTACCAGTTCTGGACAGTTGAATATTTAACCTCGGCATCCTTTTCAGCTACAATCTCCACAATTGCAGCATGCAGCTGGTTCTCGTCTCTCTGAGGGGCTGTGCAACCTTCGAGGTAACTTACGTAACTACCTTCCTCTGCAATAATAAGAGTTCTTTCAAACTGACCGGTATTGGCAGCATTGATCCTGAAATAAGTTGAAAGCTCCATCGGGCATCTCACTCCCCTGGGTATATAGCAAAATGATCCGTCACTGAACACGGCAGAGTTCAGTGCAGCAAAGAAGTTATCGGTCGGAGGCACTACAGAGCTCATATATTTCTTAACCAGGTCAGGGTGCTCCCGTACGGCTTCACTGAAAGAACAGAATATTATGCCAAGGTCTGCAAGCGTATCCTGGAAGGTTGTTTTTACCGAAATGCTGTCCATAACTGCATCTACAGCCACACCTGTAAGCCGTTTTTGCTCTTCGAGTGGAATTCCGAGTTTGCTGAATGTTTCCAGGAGTTCAGGATCTACCTCATCAAGGCTGCCAGGCGATACTTTCTGCTTAGGGGCAGCATAATATATAATATCCTGGTAATTTATTTCAGGAATCTTAAGGTGCGCCCAGGTTGGCATTTTCATCTTCTTCCATCCCTGGTATGCTTTTAACCTGTACTCAAGCATCCATTCCGGCTCTTCCTTTTTCAGGCTGATTAGCCGTATAACATCCTCACTCAGACCTTTAGCTATGGTTTCAGTTTCAATATCGGTATAGAAACCATATTTATATTCATTCTGCGTTACTTCGTTTATTATTTTGTCCTGCTCTTTTTCCATTACCCGGTATATTTCTCTACTGTATCCCTCTTAAAGTGTAAACAGCCCGTGTTCATTATTTGTTTTGCTACTTAGAATTAATCTAAATAGAGAGAGGCAAAATTACAAAATTTTGAAGTATCATTGAAGTAATAAAGGCATAATCACGTTCAGTACCTCCACATCCGGCTTTCAATCTCGAACTATACTATAATCTTTATACTTTTAACTCTTAACATCTGGCTCTTAAATTTAACTCTTACCTTTCAACTTTTAACTTTTAACTCCTATCTTAACCCTGTGAATGCAATTGGTAACATACTCTGGTTAATATTCGGGGGCTTGATAATAGCCATTGAATATTTTGTGGCAAGTATTGCCCTTATAATAACGATAATTGGTATTCCGTTTGGAATACAGACCTTAAAACTGGGCATGCTTGCCCTATGGCCAATGGGCAGAACAAGCAGGCCTGATGTGAGGGCATCGGGATGTGTATATATCCTGATGAATATTATCTGGATCTTTGTCGGAGGAATCTGGATAGCTCTTACCCATTTGATATTCGGGATGCTCTGGTGCCTTACAATAATAGGCATCCCATTCGGACTCCAGCATTTTAAGCTGGCAGGTGTGGCCCTTACACCATTCGGACGGGATATATATTAAGCCAGGCAGGTAATTCTTCTGCTCTTTGCCCTTCGCCTCTCTTTGATTACCTTTGTCACAAACTGAAAATAATGAGCGATAAGGAAAAGAAAAAGGAGCAGGGATACGGCAAGTATATACTGATTGAAAAGCTTAAGAATAAATTTGCCGGCTCATTCCTCTCCGACAGGGACTCTGATAACATACTGGTAAGCACCAGTATGTTGCTTGAAGGGATACATTTCAGCCTGGTGTATTTCCCCTTTAAGCACCTTGGATACAAAAGCGTTATAAGCTCTGTTTCGGGAATATACTCTAAGGGTGGTAAACCTGAAACAATTTCGGTTAATATCGGAATTGGTAACAGGTTTAACTACGATGATATTGAAACCCTGGTGGAAGGAATTGAGATTGCCTGTCAGAATTACGATCTTAAAATGTCCGGTCTCAATATCGACAGTTCTCTTACAGGTTTAACTATCTCTGTAACAGCAAGCGGAATTCCTGATCCCCGCCTTAAAAGCGAAACCTTAGCTGCTGAAACTGATATTGTATGTGTTACAGGCGACCTGGGTGCAGCATTTATGGGTCTGCAGCTGCTTGAAAGAGAACGAAAGGTATTTGAAGAAACGGGCAGTACACAGCCGCAGCTCGAAGGAATGGAATATGTAATTGGTCGCCAGCTAAAACCCGAGCTCGATACCGATGTAATCTCAAAACTTTCAGAATACGAGCTTAAACCAACATCCGTAAAAATAATAACCGAGGGGCTGGCATCAGATCTTATTGCTCTGGCACGCAGGAACAGGATGGGATGCAGGCTCTATCACAATAAGGTGCCCTACTCCAGGGAAACTGCCGACGCAGGAAAGGAATTCAATATAGAAGCTCTTATAGCCGCTTTAAGCGGAGGCGATGATTATGAATTTTTGTTTACCTTTTCTGTTCAGGATTTTGATAAAGTCAACGACCTGGATGATCTTATCCTGGTTGGTCATTTTACCCCCGAAGATGAAGCCTATACACTATCCCTGCAGGATAACAGTCTTGCTGAATTAAAAGCCCAGGGATGGGAGGAAGGAACAGATGATATTTGATTTAAATTACTTATCTCGCAGCCGACTTTATTATACCGCGCTTTGATCCGGTAATAAACTCAAGCACAAGGGTTTTTTCGGGGCAATCTTCAACACTTTCATTTATAAATTCCAGTGCCTGGCTTGTATTCTTCCCCGATTGGTAAATAATCCTGTATATATCGTGAATAAGATCAATCTGGCTTTTTGAGAACCCACGGCGCCTGAGGCCTACATTATTAATTCCCATATAACCCACCGGGTTATGATTAATTATTACATAAGGAGGAACATCTTTCCTGAGCATAGTACCGCCGCTAATCATTGCATGGGCACCTATATGCACAAACTGGTGCACCGCTGAGCCTCCACCCATAATAACCCAGTCGCCAAGTACTACCTCACCGGCAAGTCCTACATTATTAACCAGGATGCAATAATCGCCCACCACGCAGTCGTGAGCAACGTGCGAATTTGCCATCAGCAGGCAGTTACTGCCAACAATGGTTTTGCCGAGGGCTACTGTACCCCTGTTTACGGTGACTCCTTCTCTCATAACTGTATTATCACCTATCTCAGTTGTGGTTTTTTCCCCGTCAAACTTAAGATCCTGGGGTATGGCTGATATAACGGCACCGGGAAATGTCTTACAAGCCTTTCCAAGGCGGGCGCCATCCATAATAACCGAGTTTGGACCAATCCATGATCCATCACCAATTACAACATCTCCGGCTATATATGCAAAGGGTTCAACAATTACATCCTTTCCAAGTTTAGCATCAGGATGAATATATGCCTTCTGTGATATCATCTTACTTATTTTTTACTATTTGAGCAACCAGTTCTCCCTCGGCAGCAAGGTTATTGCCAACATATACCCTTCCGTACATCGACACAATACCCCGGCGCACCTCATCAGTCATTTCCAGCTTTATAATAAGGGTATCTCCCGGAACGACCTTCCTTTTAAACTTGACCTTGTCGATCTTAAGAAAATATGTCGACCATCGCTCCGGTTCTTCAACAGTACCCAGCACCAGCACACCGCCAACCTGGGCCATTGCCTCTACCTGGAGTACCCCGGGCATAACAGGTTCTTCAGGGAAATGCCCCTGGAAGAACTCCTCGTTTACAGTAATATTCTTAATACCTACAACCGATGTATCATCCCTGTAGATTATCTTGTCAACCATAAGAAAAGGATACCTGTGCGGCAACATCTTCATTACTTCTGTAACACTGTAAACAGGCTCGCTGTCAGGATCATAAACCGGGACATCCTTCTTCATCCGGCTCTTCTTTATTTCCTGTCGCACCAGTTTTGCAAGGTTGGTATTTGAGAGGTGTCCAGGCCTGGTGGCCACAATCTTCCCT
>JAZBNV010000016.1:0-10123 GCA_036350795.1 Marinilabiliaceae bacterium | reverse complement strand
CAAGACGCAAGACATAAGACGCAAGACGCAAGACGCAAGACATAAGACGCAAGACGCAAGACGCAAGACATAAGACGCAAGACATAAGACGCAAGACGCAAGACATAAGACGCAAGACGCAAGACGCAAGACACAACCTGCAGGCAGGGACACAAGTCTGCTTAGAACTTAACGAAGCGTTCGCGGCAGATAGTATTTTTGGATCTGATAATCAGGATATATGATCCCGGCCGGAGCTTTGATATATCCAGGTGGTTGATATAGTTAAGTGCAGTCTGACTGCTGTAAACCATTGAACCGCTGAGAGAGACTATTGATACTTTCACTATGCCCTGCAGGGGAAGATCGCAGGTAAACCTTAATTCTTCGCCGGCCGGATTCGGGTAGATACTGATCTTGTATTTTATTCCAGGCAAGTCTTCACTGCCTGTTCCTGATCCCCATATTTTATCTGCAAAGCCCGGGTCGTCAATAAAGGGATTGCGGTTTGCCTGGAGCTTAAATACCTCGTTATTCCTGTTTGTTTCTTTCTGGCTTACCGGGTCGTCAGCATGCCATTGGAGGAGCAGGGCAAGCGCCCATTCTTTTGGCTGTGATTTATCGGTCATATCGGTATAGTCCCACGAGGAGTCTTCGCCATAGTACCTTACTGCCATATACAGGTGGGCCCGTGCAAAATCACCCTTGTATTCATCGATCGGCTCAAATACAGTACCGCTGAAGCCGCTTAGCGATGAGGCCCCCAGCTTGCTTCCATTCTGTGATGTCCAGGAAGGATTGTCAGTTTCGCCGAAGGCATAGTTTCCACGTTTACCATTTACAAAACCGTCGGTAGGAAAGATATGGTTAAGGTCGGTATTCATCGGGGGCACATCGTTAAACCAGCTTTTCGGGAAGGAGTGCTCCCGGTTATAGCAATCACCCTCCTGCCCGTAATTGCCGCACTGGTCAGTTACAAAAGTATAGTTGTAGGGATTTGTGCCTGTGGGATTATCGGAGTACATATCCCACACATAGCCATCGGCCCTTTTGTCGGTTGTTTTTACGGCATCCCAGATACCGGGGGTATATGAAAGCACTGTATGATCATCAATAATATCGTGCAGGGCCTGCTGCAGCTGTGTTCCGCTAAGTCCTGTTGCCGGATTGTAATATCCTGCCGGCTGAGGCAGGGCATATAGCGTTTTTATTGCCAGCAGGATGCAAAATATGATGCTGAATCTTATCACTTGCTGCTTTCTTCAATAGTAATATTATCTACCTGCCAGGTTGTTGTTTTCTTGGTGGCACCATCGCTGCCAGTATAAACAAATGCTATATAAACAGCAGTATTATATGAGGACAGGTCAATATTTCCTGAGGCGACCCAGTCTGAATACCCATTTGACGGGCCATTAGCGAGTGTAGGGTTAAGATCAGTCCAGTTAAAATTCCAGGGTGATGCTGAGCCGTCATAATCGGTCGAGATCATCACGTCGAGAGTTGCCCCGTCAGTATACCCGGTTTTTGTATCGAAAGCAAGTATAGGATTGGTTGCAGCAGAGAGATCAATTGAAGGGGTAATCATCCATGTTTTCATGGAGGCAAGACCTGAATTAAATGCTGTGGTTTGAGCGTAAACATTACCGCTGTAAACCCTTGCAATCCAGTCCCTGTCTCCTTCTTCCATCCTGATACTCCAGGTAGTCAGATCACTGATGGGATCATAGTCGGAAAGAGACTGGAAGTCTTCACTGAAAATACCTTCAAAGAAGGGATTGCATCTCTCCCCTTCCATATCCAGTTCGGAAGGGTCGCGCAGTATCAGCTGTGGATCAAAATAAGTAGATACAACACCAACAAAAGTACCATTCCCTTCAGGCATAGCGTCTGCTGAGAAGGTAGCCTCTGATCTTGTATATACTTCAACCATTTCGCTGCAATTACTTAAGTTATTGCCGCCGGAGAATGTACCTTTCTGTTCAAATTCCACTCCGCTTACAGAAACAAGTTCCGCTACGAAGTCACCGTTTATGATTTCTGCAAGTGTGGCAGTGGCAGGTGTAACAGGGTCGGCAACCAGGTTAATAAGCTCGCTCTGGGAAGCCAGGTCAACATTACCGAACTGGAGCAGACCATTGTATTCAGATAGTTCAAGTCCCGTGCACATAATCTTAATCTCCGAACCTTCGGCAAGTGTATTATTTCCATCAACGGTAAGGGTTATTCCACCTGTTTCGTCCTGCATATATCCTATAAAATCGGGGATATTGTTTTTTTCGGGAGTCAGTGTAACAATTCCCTGTATATAGAGGCTGGTGTCGAGTAAAACAGTTGTCCCCTTGTATAAAGCTTTCAGATCGGCAATTGATATTTGTTCAACTACAGGCTGTGGCGGAGGGATCGGTTCCCTGTCACAACCCGAAAATGTCATTACCGTTAATAGTGCGATTATTGCTATATTCTTCTTAATTGATTTTCTCATGCTATAATTTATTTTGCTGATGTTACAACAATGTCGTCGATTCTGTATGATGTGCTTTCGGTATTGCTGCCATGGTACCTGAAAGCGATTACGCCCGAAGCCCCTGCCTGTACGGGCAGATTTACATTACCTGATTCAATCCATGCATTCCAGGCACTGTTTTCATCTGCCAGGGTTGCTGAAAGGGGTGTCCAGCTTGCAGAGGACAGGTTAGTACCGTCATAATCTGTTGAGAACAGCAGCTCTACTGGTTTGTTTCCTCCCAGGTGCTTCCAGTCATACATAGCAGAACGGAAAGTAAGCACCTTCTGTGTCCCGATATTAACAGCTTGTGTAATAACCCATGTTTCCATTTCATTTAAGCCTGAATTGTATCCGGATGCCTGCATATAAGTGTTGCCTTCATATAATTTAGCTATCCAGTACCTGTCTCCCTTAACTATCAGGCTCAGCCAGCCATCAATCTCGATATCATCATAATTACTAAAGCTTTCAAAATCCTCATTAAGAGTCTCTACAGGGCTGCCCAGGCTTCCAAGTGATTGTGCACATCTTTCTCCATCCATAACAACCTCATCTATATCCCTTATAATGATCTGGTAGTCGCTGTTGAATTTTGTTACAATACCTGTTATTGTCCCATTGCCGCCGGGAAGGGGATCGCCGGCGAAGGTGGAGTAGCCGCTGCTTCTTACAATTATCCTGTTACCGGCACAGTCTTCCAGGTCGCGGTTCATTGATTGTGGCGGATCAGACAGTGGGTCGGCGTAGGTTGTTCCGGTACCGCCTGCAGAAAACTGCACATTTTCAAGTTTAACCAGCTTACCCAGGAAATCATCAGATTTAATCGCGGGGATAGTTGCAAAGGTTGGATGGGATGGATTATTTACTGATACCTTATACATTCTTTCATCCTTATTGAAGCCCGAAACTCTCAGGTTACCGCTGTCGTCGGTATAGGGAATATCGCCCAGCTGAATAAAGTCGCCGTAATCGCCCAGGTAAAGATTACTTATATCTATTATTACCGAGTCGCCAATATAAAAACCACCTGTTGACTCAAATTTCAGAAGCAGACCCGAGCTGGCGTCTTCAATATAACCTTCCTTATAAAGGTTCCCGTCTTTTTTATCGCTTCCGGTCACAATGCCTGTAATAGCCCAGTCCTGGCTTATCATCACGGGGCTTCTGTCGTACCATGCTTTTGCCAGTTCGTCATCGTAAAGTGCTTTAACCTGGTTTATTGAGACTATTGTACCGTATTCAAATTCTTTAGCTTCAGGCGGGGTATCGAATCGTTCGACACAGGAGCTTAAGAGTATCACCGATGTTGCCAGGACTGAAGTTATTTTATATATATTTTTCATATCTGTTTCCTTTTTTGCTTACATCCTGATGCTGAAATTTATAAAATAGTTGAAGCCATAATAATAATAGTACTTTGGTTTAAACCTGTCAGGAAAGGAAGGATCGAACCTGTACTGTTCGAAACCACCCGTAACAAAGTCTGTTTTGTCGGTTATATTGCTGAGGTTGGCACTCAGTGTAATAAACATATCGTCTACAGCCCATGATTTCCCGATAAAGGCATCAACAAGGAAAGCCGCTGGTTGTTTTTCCATCACAGTCCAGTTCGGGTAGTAGCCATTCTCATCTTTTGTACGTGATACCGGGTTAAAATCTATGTAGATATGATCATAGTAGCTGCAGGTGATTCCCGCCCACCAGTAGTTTGGAGAACTGTATTCCATCCCTGCAGCAAGGGCAGTCTGGGGCGTGCCGTTTACCCTGAAGTACTGTACCCATACTTCATCAGTGCTGAGCACTTCACTGTTGTTATCCTGGGTTATCAGGATGTCGGGGTTACTGATCCACAGGTACTGGCCAAGTGCAGCCACGGTGTTCAGGGTAATAGTTGATGAAAGCCTGAACTCGGTACCGTACTCAATTCCGTAATGCTCCTTGTTAATACCGCTAACAGAATAATTGACAAAAGTTCTGAGCTCGTCGTGGTAGAAACTCGAAAGGTCTGTCTGGTCGCTAAACCTTGTATAATATCCTGTAAGGCGGCCTGTAATATTGGGTAATTTCATTATATAGGAGGCATCGGCAGAAATAACTTTTTCTGCTGATAGTCCGGGTACAATACTATTCCTGGTGCGGGGCGAAACAAAGGCTGTTCTGAAAGTGGGTGCATATCCCTGGCGAACAAGGTTAAGTTGTAGTATGTGCCGGCCGCTGATCCTGTATTCGCCACCTGCTTTTACTCCCAGCGTAGTGAAAGAAGCTTTTTCGGAATTACCAAAAGAGTTATCAGGGAAAAGGCCTTTAACAGTATGTCCTTCCCTCCACAGGCTTGTTGAACTTATGCTTGCACCCAGGTAGGCATCCAGTTTATTGTAATTAAATACCACCTGGCCCCAGCCTGTAAGCTGGTTTTGATGAGCCGTATAATTATGACTGTAGATGTCGCCCTCCTTAACAATCCTGTTTGGATGATTCAGGTCATTCTGGATTGCATCAGGGTCGTCAGGAAAATCTCTCTCGGCAAACTGGTCGATATCTACCCAGTAGTCACCACCAAGCAGGTCTTCGATTACGTTAAAGTTATGCCCCTGGTAAAGATCGGCTGATATTCCAGCAGTAAGGCTTGCGTTCTGTATCTTATGAGTGATTCGACTGTTAAACTGGAACTGTGATATATCGTTACGCCTGTTCTCAATTATATATTTTGACCTGTTTCCTGTATAGGTGTTGCCGGGTATTCCGTCAACATTATCCATTACATAAAGGTTCTTCCTGTTTGTAAAATAAAAGTGATCCCAGTTAAGCTGGCTTACCGAGGGGTCGTCCCATTCGCCGGCAATTCTTTCCTGGTCGGCCTCGAGGCTATAATAGGAGGGCAGCTTCCTCCAGTAGTCGGGACGCGGGTCGGGTGCATCGTGCCAGTTGAGTGCTGAATAGCCGCCTTTTCCGAACCAGTAACCTGCTGTAGTCTTAATGTCGGTGTTTTCGCCGGGTGTCCAGGTATGCTTTATAGTAAGGAGAGGTTTATTTGAAGATCTTACCCTTGAGTTTCTCTGACCTCCGTCCTGGTAGCCCCAGTAAGGGTTATAATAATTTGATCCTGTAAGATCGTATGCTTCCTGCACAGATCCGCCTCCGACTCCCCTTTCGTAGAGTGCGCTCAAACCTGTGAAATTTATCTTATGGTTTTCGTTAAATATTTTTTCGACGGCGAGGAAAAATGAGCTTGCATCGTAAAAAGTGCCCGGCGTATATCCCTGCTGGCTCCATCGCCTTGAGACAGAACCGGTAAATGCCCATCCATTATCAAGCAATCCGCTTGAATATGTAAGCATTATCCTGTTCCTGTAAGTGCGGTTGGATAGTGAGTAAACTGCTTTGATTCCCTTACTGTATTCAGAAGAGTTAGTTACGATTTTTGAAATGCCGCCAACAGGCTCAAATATTGTTCCCTCTGGTGAGGCATCCCGGGTAAGCACATTATTGCGCATAACATCATTCAGTCCTCCCCAGTTCGACCAGTATGGCCCTCCCGATTCAACCTCGTTTACCCTGAAGCCATTAATCAGCACAGAGCTGTATTTTGCATCGTAGCCACGTATCCTGAAACGGGCAGGCCCGAAGGTATAAGCCGCTGTAGAGACAAATATATCTGATGATGATGATAGCAGTCCGTTAATAGTCTGAGATTCAATTGCATTATCGGCATCTGAGTCGGTAAGGCTGAAGGTGGGCAAGTCCTGTTTGAAGGATCTGCCTGTTTCCTTTTCCTTAGCACTTAAGGTATCTCTTACTATTACCTTCTGCTGGGCAAATACAGACAATCCGCAAAGCAGAAGGCAGCTTGAAAAGAATAAAATCTTAGGTTTGTTCATATACAAAAAATTGGGCTTCAAAGATAACTATTTCCTTCCTAAACGTCTTAAAAATTAGTCCTTAATTGGAGGATAGTTGAACTAATCTTATTTTTACACAAAATATCAGAGACAAATGAAGAAAATACTAATGGTATTGCTCTTAGGCAGCATTTTTTACGGGGCTTACAGTCAGAAAACACTTAGGGCCGGCATTATAGCTTTTTATAACCTTGAGAATTTGTTTGATACCATAAACACCGAGGGAGTACTGGACGAGGAGTTTACTCCTGACGGACCTAATGAGTGGACAGGCAAAAGGTACATGGACAAGATTGAGCGGATGGCCGGAGTAATATCCAGGATTGGAGAGGATGAAAGGATACCGGGGGGGCCAGCCATACTTGGTGTATCTGAAATTGAGAACAGGAGCGTACTTGAAGACCTTGTTGCACATCCATACCTGCAGAATGCAGAATACAGGATAGTGCACTATGATTCTCCCGACCTCAGGGGGGTTGATGTAGCCCTGCTTTACCAGCCAAGGTACTTCACTCTTGAAAGTTCGGCCAGCCTGGAGCTGCCACTTTTCGATGAGGATGGAGAAAGAATCTATACCAGGGATCAATTACTTGTATCCGGGAAATTTATTGATGAGGATATACATTTTATTGTTAACCACTGGCCTTCAAGGCGGGGAGGGGAAAGGGCCAGCAGTTCGAGAAGAAATGCTGCTGCAGCTCTATCAAGATCGATAGTTGACAGTCTTACAGCTATTGACAGTAAGGCAAAAATTGTTGTGATGGGCGATTTTAATGACGACCCGGTAAATAGCAGTATGAAGGATATCCTTAAGGCAAAGGATCATATTGATAACCTGGCAGATGGAGAAATGTTTAATTGCATGTACTCACTTTATAAAAAGGGAGTTGGATCTCTTGCTTACCGGGATAACTGGAATCTTTTCGACCAGATAGTTGTTTCAAAGGGATTGCTGGAAGATAATTACAGCACCCTTAGCTACTATGCAGCAAGGGTATTTAATAAGGATTTTCTGATGCAGCAGGACGGGAGGTATAAGGGTTACCCTTTCAGAACCTATGTCGGTGCCACCCACCAGGGAGGATTCAGTGATCATTTTCCGGTGTATATAGTTGTGGTGAAAGAAATGGAGTAGCCGGGGGCATGGGGTCCACCTTCGTTGTTGTTGATCTCCTGATCAACAACATTACTTCGGCGGACAAAGCATGGGGCATGGGGCATGGAGCATGGAGCATGGAGCATGGGGTAGAGGATAGAGGGTAGAGGGTGGAGAGTAGAGGGTATCCGGTCCGGAAGAACACGGATCATTATTTCAGGCGCAGGTACACGGGGCGATGGTCTGAGATTACATCAGGGTAATTACTATAGCAGGCATCGGGTTTAAGAACCATAGTGGTGTCTATTTTCGCAAAAAGTTCATCAGACACTATAATATGATCTATATGGCTGGGGTAGGACGGATATGACCACCACAATTCACTTCCTTTTGCGATTTCCATGTCGGCAACCCTGAAGTTTGAAGGATCGTTAACAAAGCTCCAGAAGACATTCGAATTTTCAGAAGTTCCGTCAATTTCATCGTTAAGATCGCCCAGTATTATTACAGCTTTATCGGGGTATGTATCCATAACATATGCATGCAGCTGATCGGAGGCTGATCTTCGGCGCGATTCGTTATCATAGCCCCCGCAACATTTCAGATGGTTATTAAGCAGTATAAGATCCTGCGATGTGGGCAGGTGAGTGGCATGTATTTCAAAAGGTGGACGGGGAAAAGCCCAGAAATCATCGTCGAAGATTATCCTGGTTTCAGAATTATCTATACTGATTTCTGAAGTATTATAGAGGTAGGCAAGGCTCCAGTCAGAGTTATCAACAGGGTATTTAATACCCGAGTAGTTAGTGAGAAGATCATCAAGCCTGTCGAAGTCGGCAAAGGAAGATATTTCCTGGAAAGCTATTATATCTGCCTTCATGGCCCTTATAAGAACTGCCAGTTCGGCAACAGTTTCATAAGCGTTCAGGGGGAACAGCTCGGTATTAAAGGTAACAATATCCAGGGTAGCAGTCGATCCTCCGCTAAAACAGGCATCATACACAGTGGAGTTGTCAGGCCCCGGAGGATTTACAGGTTTACGGCAACTGTCAAGTATCAGGAATGATACGGATAAGAGTATCGCTGCAATATTTCGGTAAGTAACTTTCACGGCTGCAAATTTAACAAAAAAAGGTGCCGATGGAGGCACCTTTCCTTGTTTTCAGAATATAATTATTTCTTTATAAATTTTCTGGTCAGAAGCTTATTGTCTGTAGATATTTTGATAAAGTATATACCCTTTGGCAGGGAGCTTACATCTATCTTATGTTCGGCATTATTAAGCTGTTCGCTTAAATAAACCCTGCTGCCGGTAAGATCAAGAATTTCAAGCTGCCTTACGCCGCCTTCATAACTTACAGTAAGTATTGTTGAGGCAGGAACCGGGAAAAGTTTAATATTGTTTGTAAGCTCATCTTCAATGGCCGAAGTGCCGGCTATTGTAAAAAACCAGGTTGAAGAACCATAGATACCATCGAAGGGATTGCCAAAATAGTCGAGAACCACCCCGGCATCTATCTCGATATAGTAGCTTGTTCCTGCAAGGAACGGACTTGTAGGAGTGATCTTAATTCCATATTGGTCGTCTGTAAATTCAAGTTGTTCTCCGGGTCCTGAGCCGTTAATATCAAACTCTTCAAACAGAGTACCACTCTCTTCCTTTATATATATTTTACCTGTAAAAGGAAAGACCGGTTCAACAAAGTAAATATAAGGTATATATGATGCACTTACATCCGTTTCATTATTGGCAGGATAGAGCTCATCTATGCCTGGATTAACATTATCAGTAATGTAAATTGGTGCAACTGAATCACGGAGAGCATAGTTAGAGGCGTCAAGCATTATTATTGCCAGTGAATCGAATGGTGCATCGTTGGGGATCTCAAAAGTTAATGTACCCAGAGATGCATCTATCGGACTGGGGTCGCCATTTTCATCCGCCGTTATCAGGAAATGTTCCTGGTGAATAAAATCGTAGCCTCCGATAAGAATATTTGTCACATTCACTGATTCCCAGGTAAAGGTTATTTCCTGGCCTACGGCATATGTTTCTCCTGGCTGGGGATTTGTAATCTTAATCCCGGTGCTGGTTGTTGTGACATCAAACTTAATGGGTGTGGACTGAAGATTACCTGCATTATCCCCGGCAACGACATATATATCGTAGTCAGTTTCGGCTTCGGCTCCCCTTATAACAAATACCTGGTCGGTGTTAGCTGATACATATTTGAAATTATCCGGGTAAAGGGGAGTAACTGTTCCATATGCTACCCCTGCCTTAACTTCTTCTGCAGTAGGTGCAGTGGCCTCATTTTCCAGTACCATAAAGTACACTGTTCCTGCTTCATCAAGGTTTACAGTAAGATCTCCGCTGTATGCGGTAATATTTGTAATTGTGGGGTATGAGGCTGTCCAGACTGGTGGGGTTTCGTCGGCTGCAAAGGTCTGCCCGGAGTTTACAGAACCCATTGATGCAGCTGCAGGTGCCTGCCAGGTGAAATCTGTGTAAACTGACCCAGTGCCGATTAATTGTAAGGAATGGCCAATGGATGTTCCTGAAGATTCAAAGACGTTAATGTCAACACTGGTTTGTCCGTCTGCAGGTCCACCATCTGCAGTAAAGGTGCCCTCATAGCT
>JAZBNV010000015.1:0-9099 GCA_036350795.1 Marinilabiliaceae bacterium | reverse complement strand
CTCCTTTTACGAAAGGAGGGGTGGACCCGGGAACCGGGGACGGGGTTACTGTAACATCTTTTCCCCTCCTTTTAGAAAAGGAGGGGTGGACCCGGGAACCGGGGCCGGGGTGGTTATTTTACCTGACACCGCAGCTCTCACACCCGGGTAGCCTATGCTGGTCCTGTACTAACTTTCCCCTCCTTTTAAAAAAGGAGGGGTGGACCCGGGAACCGGGGACGGGGTGGTTATTTTACTGCTGACACCCTCCCTATATGATTTTAAACATAATTTTCTGTTATGCCTTATTCTTTAATATGCATAACTTTAAAGAGTTAATTCCTGAAGCTATGAGATTTACCCTGTCGGTATTTGTATATTTCTATATTACAGTAACTGGTTTCGCACAGTATAACAATGTATGGAACAGGCCCGAACAAACAGAAAGAGAGAGGTACTTTGATGTGCTTCACTACAGCCTGGACCTGGAATTTGATCTCGATAGTAAATCCTTTGAGGGCACAAACACTATCTCTCTCAAACCTTTACATAATAATTTCAGCAAGCTCTCTCTTGATGCTGTCGAGATAGAGATACTTAAGGTTGAAACCAGCCGGGATAATATTCTCGGCTTTGTCCAGGATAGCGCAGCTGTGCATATCAGCCTTGACCGCATATATAGCAAGGGTGAAGATATCGACATAAAAGTCTTTTACCGTGGAAAGGATTTATCAGACGGACTTTTCTTCCACGATGAAACAGATCAATATCCGAAGATGGTGGAGTCAAATTCATGGCCCAACCATGCCAGGTACTGGTTTCCATGTTATGATTATCCAAACGATAAGGCTACCCAGGAGATAATTATCAGCGTTGACAGCAAATATAAAGTAATCTCAAATGGAGAACTGCTGGATGTAAACAGGCAGGGCGATAAGGTAAGATACCACTGGTTCCTGAAAAAACCACATTCCACTTACCTGTCTATGCTGTCAATCGCACCTTTCTCAGTCCTGGAAGATTCACTGGGCAGCCTCCCTGTAAATTACTGGGTGTTCAGTGGAGATGAGGAAAATGCTCTCAGGGTTTTTTCTCTTACACCAGAAATTATTGATTTTTTTAATAAGACCTATGCATATCAATATCCATGGTCTAAGTACGACCAGGTTATAGGGCCCAGGCAGGGTGGAGGAGCCGAAGCTACTTCAGCAACAATACTGGGAACAGGAGTAATACACGATGAGGATCCGGAAAAGGATAAAAACTGGAAAAGAATTATTGCCCACGAGATAGCTCACCAGTGGTGGGGCGACCTTATTACACTCAGAACCTGGTCAGAAACATGGATGAACGAGAGCTTTGGTACCTATTCCGATTATCTCTATACCGAGCATTTCCTCGGAGAGCCTGATGCTTCCATCGATCTTAAAGGGAAGAAAGACTCATACCTGGACGAAGCAAAGAACAGGTATTCCAGGCCAATTGTCTTTACCCGTTATAACCGACCCCAGGATAACTTTGACAGGCACACCTACCAGAAAGGTGCTTCGGTACTGAATATGCTCAGGTCACTGCTGGGGGCAGAGAAGTTTTACAGTACACTAAGTCATTTTTTACACCGCTACGAGTTTAAGGCAGTTGAAACCGGCGACTTTATTGAAGTTGCAGAAGAGATAACGGGAATGGATCTCGGCTGGTTCTTTGAACAATGGATTTATAAACCGGGCCATCCTGTTTTTGAGATATCCAAGAAGTGGGATAAAGTATCCGGCGAGCTCAGTATGTATGTTAATCAGGTGCAGGATACCATTAACGGGACACCAGTCTTTAAGATGCCTCTTACTATTGGAATATACAACCACGGAGCAGACCCTGTATTAAAAGAAGTATGGCTGGAAAAGAGGGATGAATCATTTACCTGGAAGCTTGACAGGGAGCCCGATATGGTAAGATTTGATGTTGGGAATATACTTCTTAAGGAATGGACTTATAATAAAGAAGCGGATGAGCTGATCTACCAGGCAGAAAATGATGATGTTATAGGTAAGATATGGGCTATTGAACAGCTGGGAAAACACTTCAAGGGGCCTCTTAATAAGGATCTTACTCTCCTGATGGAAAGGCTCACTATTGAAGATGATATGTGGCCGGTAAGAGTGGCAGCGCTTGACTGCCTCCATAGCTCAAACCAGGGTGTAAGGGAGGATATCCTGCAGAAGGCACTTGATGATAAGCACTATAGTGTCAGAAACAAAGCAAGAGAAATTTCAAAATAATATGCTATGAGATTAATAAAACTATTTCCGGTAAAATTGCTTTTCCTTATAATTTTATTTCCCACTAACCTGAGCTCACAGGAGTACCAGGCCGATTTTCCTCCCGAAGAGTTTAAGCAGAGGCGTGATAAGGTCTTTGATTATATTGGTGAAGACGCCATTGCCTTCCTGCCTGGAGCTCCCGATCCGGGCGGATTTGTTTACCCCAGGCAGACCAATAACTTTTACTACCTCTCAGGAGTTGAGAATTCATATTCATACCTATTGCTGGATGGACGAACAAGGACAACCACTTTATACCTGGCACCTAATCGCCCCCGGGGATGGAAGAATGTATTGTCGACAGAGGATATAGATTATGCAAAAAAGCTGACAGGTGTTGATGAGGTAAAAGCTGTATCAGGGATAGAACTTCCTTCAGTAAGGAAAATTTATACTTTCTTCAGTCCTGCTGAAGGAGCAGCCCAGCAGAGATACGAGTTAAATGCCAGGAACCGCACGATTGCAAATGATAAATGGGATGGACGTATATCCAGGGAACAGAACCTTGTTGCCCTGCTTAAGACACGCTACCCGGATGCCGGCATTTCAGATCTTACTCCCCTGCTTGATGAAATGAGAAGCATAAAGAGTCCGCGCGAAATAGAGCTAATGAGAAAAGCGGGAGAACTTTCTGCCCTGGCCCTGGTAGAAGCAATGAAGTCGAGCGAGCCCGGGGTATACGAATATGAGCTCGATGCTGCGGCAAGGTATGTGTTCCTGGTTAACGGAGCCAGGCTAGAGGCATACAGGTCTATCACAGCATCTGGTGTAAAAAATATCAGCGACGGACATTATTATTATAACTCATCGCAGCTTAAAGATGGCGACCTGGTACTAATGGATTATGCCCCCGATTACAGGTATTACTCAAGCGATATTGGAAGAATGTGGCCTGTAAACGGAAGGTTTAACGACTGGCAGAGGGAACTCTGTACCTATATCCTTGAGTACCATAAAGCCATATTGAGCCGTATAAGGCCCGGGGTAAGTGCAGAGACGATAATGGATGAAGCAAAAACAGCCATGCAGCCCGTAATTGAAGAGCACGGATTCTCAAAGCCGGAATACAGGGCTGCCGTAATAAAAATGATCGAGACAGGGGGAGGCGTTTTTTCTCACCCGGTGGGTATGGCAGTACATGATGATGGAGGCTACAGGAAAGGCCCCCTGAAGCCCGGGCAGGTCTTTGCCGTAGACCCCCAGCTATGGGTGCCCGAAGAAAACCTGTATATGAGGGTTGAAGACACGGTTGTTATTACAGAAGATGCCTGTGAGAATCTCACGTCAAAGGCACCCATCGAACTTGACGAGATAGAGAAAATGGTAAAACGCAAAGGTATAGTCCAGGATAAAGGCATTGGCAAATAAATTCAATAAGCGGGTAATATTTACCAGCCTCTTATTCTTTTACATGCAATCCCGGGCGCATAAAAACCGGCGTACTATAATAGCCTTAATTATGTTTCAGGTTCTCAGCAGGATTCCTGTTTATCGTCTTCCACATGGCAAGGGTGGTGGTAATTACAGCAACCACTATTGCAATAAGCAGTGATATCACGAAATAAGAAGGATTCTGCTTTACACTGTAGGCAAAATTACTCAGCCAGTTGTTCATAAGGATTACTGTCAGAGGTATGGCTATAATAAAGCTTATACCGATCTGGATAAATAACTTTTTATAGGTCAGAATAAGGTTGTCCCCCAGGCTTGCACCATATACCTTCCTTATTGTAATTTCCCTGGTCTTCTTTTCAACAGAATGGTAGGCCAGTCCGTATATGCTTAATACAGAAAGAAGTATTGTCAGCAGGACAAAGAAGCCGATAATCCTTACAAGTGATATGTCGTTGCGATACAGCTCTGCTATCTCATCCTCGAGAGATAAGTATGTAAAGGGCCAGTCCGAAGCTAAATCGTCACAGACCGATTCAATAAATGAAATGGTCTCAGGATTACCTGGTTCGGAGAGTTTTATAAAAATAAATTTAAGGGCACCGTAATTACGGGGATTAACATTGAAGATATGAGGCATTATCTCCCTGTGAAGGGATACATGGTGAAAGTCTTCAACAACACCTATTATTTCGCCCCTGGCACCCCACATAGTCAGATATTCGCCAACGGGATTTTCGAAACCCAGGAGTTTTGCCCCGGCCTGGTTAATAAGGTATTTGCCATAGTCAGTCTCAATATCGTCAGATAATAACCTGCCCTGTATCGCCTTCATCCCGAATAGCTCCGCGTAGTTTCTCAGGCAAATTGAATAACGGAAATTATCCATGTAATCTGTACCCTTTAATACCCAGTCAATATTTGTCTTGGAGTCTTCATCATAGGGTATCGATTGACCAAGAGTTACTTCCTCTATACCAGGGTGTGACTCCATCCTCTCCAGGAAGGTCTCGAAATTATCGCCTATGCCCTCGTTCATAGGTATACTTATCACATTATCGACCGAAAATCCCAGCTCCTTGTTAATCGAATAATTAATCTGGTTCTTTATCACAAAGGCTGAAATAAGAAGGCTGATGGTAAGTGTAAACTGCAGGATAACAGTTATAAGTATAAATATCCCCTTCCTGCTGGCACCAAACTCTCTTTTTTCCGAATTAACTGCATTTCCCCCCAGGAATACCGATGAAGGATATGCCGAAGCCAGCCCCAGTACCAGGAATACAGAGACAAAAATAAGAGGCAGTATAAAGGGATTGTCTAAATAACCAATCTCCAGGGTGTGACCGATAAATCGGTCCGACCATATAAGGGTAATCTCAGCAATGAAAAGCGAGATAATGGTGGCTATAAATGCAAGTATATATGTTTCTGTTAAAATAATACCCCTCAGGCTCCCGGCCCTGGCTCCGAGTACCTTCCGTACGCCGGCTTCATTAATCCTGTTAACATAATTTGCCGATGCCAGGTTCATGTAATTTAATGCAGCCATTATAAGCAGAAGGGCAGCAATGCACGAGAAAATAAATACCTGCTGCCTGCCCCGGAAAGCAATATATGTCTCGCTTATCGGAATTATCTGTACACTGAAATTATCTTTCAGGTTATAGGGATTATTATCATTGAAAAAGGTGGATATCTTTTCCCTGAAATTTTCAGGATCAATACCCGGTTTAAGTAAGAGGTAAGAAGGATCTCGCCAGTTCCAGTCAGACGACATATCCCTCTCTTCAGGAAGGAAAAAATCAAATTTAAAGAAGGTGCTCTCAGGTATATCAACCACACCGGTAATTGTCAGTACTGAATGATTGTTCATTACTACTGTCTGACCAACAGGGTTTATGCCATCGTAATATTGCTCTGCAATTCTCGAACTTATTACCACAGATTCAGGCCTGCCCAGCAATTCTTCCGAACTGGTATCACCCGTGTTAAAATCAAACATATCGAAAAACTGCCTGCTTACCCTTACCACATCAGGTTCATATGCCCTGATTTGCCTGTCTTCCCCCGGGAAAAATTTAAAAGAATAATTGGATAGGGTACTCAGCCTGCGTACATAGGTATATGCCTCGATCTCAGGATTGCTGTTCGCAAGTGTCGGTGCAATAGCATATGGAGTGTTCGGGTCAAGTATGCCACTCGGATGCTTTATTACTAAATGGTATAGCCTGTCCTTATTTTCGTGGAAGGAGTCATACGACAACTCGTGCCTGACCCAGCTCAGTATTATTATAAAACTACATATGCCAATAACCAGCCCGATAAGGTTTATTGCCGTAAAATGCCTGTTCTTTAATAGTATCCTGATGGTAACTTTCATAGCGTGTTTTTCTCCAGGCTTTGCAATATATGTGCCATAGTTTGTAATACCTTGAATAACAATACCATAGACAGCGCTTGTATATTTATATATTTAATATAGTGTATTAATATTGTACAATATATAGAAAATTTCTATATTTATAAAGAAAATGTAGTAAAATAATACATGGAAAAAGGAAAAATACTTATTGTCGACGACAATATCAATGTACTTACTGCCCTGGTGCAGTTGCTTGAGCCAGAGTTCGAAAGGGTGATAAGCATGGATGATCCCGAACAGATACCCGGTGTTTTACAGCTTGAAGATATTGATGTAGTATTATTGGACATGAATTTTGACCAGGGCATCAGCAGCGGTGAAGAGGGTATTTACTGGCTTGAGAAAATTCTTGCAAAGGATCCTGATATTGTTGTGGTATTGATTACGGCTTATGGCAGCATAAACCTGGCAATCGAATGTATAAAGAAGGGTGCACTCGATTTCCTGTTAAAACCCTGGGACAATGATAAGCTTCTGGTTACTCTTAAGTCGGGACTTGAATTAAGGCAGTCGAGGAAGATGGTAAAGAGCCTTAGGGAAAAGCAGCTTCACCTTAACGAGATGCTGCTCGAAAGGGATAGTGCTTTTATAGGCAGCTCAGACCAGCTAAAGGAGATACGAAAGATTATAGCCCGGATTGCCTCATCCGACTCTACCGTACTTATCCTTGGAGAGAATGGAACAGGGAAGGAGCTGGTTGCCAGGGAGATTCATAAGCAGTCCGACAGGAGGGACGAGGTATTTGTGCACGTTGATATTGGTGCGGTCCCCGATACCCTTTTTGAAAGTGAACTCTTTGGCCATGTTAAGGGAGCTTATACCGATGCTTCCAGAGACAGGGCAGGAAGGTTCGAGCTGGCATCGGGAGGTACTATTTTCCTTGATGAGATAGGCAACCTCACACCTGCATTGCAGGCCAAGCTGCTTTACGTGATACAGAACAGGGAGGTAACCAGGCTCGGGTCAAACAAAGCCCTTAAGATAGATGCGAGGATAATATGTGCTACCAATAATGATCTTGCCACCATGATAAGTGAGAACCGCTTCAGGGAGGATTTATATTACAGGATTAATACAATTGAGATTCTTATTCCTCCCCTGCGTGAAAGGAGGGATGATATACTTATCCTGGCAGACAACTTTCTTGAGGAATTCAGGAAAAAATATTCAAGGGAAGATATTTATTTCTCTGGTTTATTTCGTGAATACCTTGTGGGGCAGCACTGGCCGGGTAATGTAAGGCAGCTGAGAAGCTGTATTGAAAGGGCTGTCCTTCTCAGCGAATCAAGTGCTATTTTTCCCGAAGGCAGTTCTCCTGTGGCGCTTAAGACAGGTGGAGTTAAAGAGAAATCAAGGAGCCTCCAGGAGATCGAGAAGGAAATATTAAACGAGGTCTTAAAAAGGAATAAGGGGAATATAAAGAAGACTGCCGAGGAGCTCGGAATAGCGAGGTCAACAGTTTATAATAAACTAAGGTTAAAATGAAGATAACTAACAGGGACTTTAGAAGGAGAATAACACTTACTCTCCTGCTGCGGATACTGATCCTTATAATCACAATCCTGGGCCTTGTTTACCTTGTGAATATAGTGCTGGGAAGGGAAATGCTTTTCACCCTCATTATGGGCGGTCTTTTAATCTTTTTCCAGGTAAAGAGCCTTACTGATTATGTTCTCAGGATAAACACCTCACTGGTGCAGTTTATTGATTCTGTGGGCCGGGAAGACGGGGTTCAGTATAACAGCGAGAATCCCCAGATATCAGATTTTGAGTTGAGGGTAAACCAGTTAAAGGGAGATGTAGGAAGAAGCAGGTTTGAAGGCCAGAAGCAGAAGTTTCTTTTAAAGAATGCCATCGATGAAATGGAGCACAGTCTTATCTGTATAAAGAACGCTGACGAGGTTATTTTCTATAATAAAGCATTCAGCGATCTGATTGGTGGCGCAGAGCTTAACAGGATTTCAGATCTTGAAAAGATTTATCCTGAGCTGGATCTGTCTTTTAAAAATCACAAATCGGTAATGCCTGGGATAGTTAGCCTCAGGGGCTTTAAAGCCTCACTCAGGTGCAGGGAATTTAAAATAGACCATGACAATATCAGGCTTTATTCAATACAGAATATCCAGCAGGAGATAGATAAGAACGAGATTGAATCGTGGGAAAGGCTTATACAGGTTCTTACCCACGAGATTATGAACAGCCTGAGCCCCATTATATCACTTTCAAAATCCATGCAGTCTTCGATAGCTAATAAAGACAGGATTATTACCGGGCTCAGCACAATTGAGAAGACAGGTGAGGGACTGATTAATTTTATTACCGAATACCGCAAGCTTTCAGATCTGCCGCCACCCGACAGGGAAGAGTTTGAAACAGGCAGCCTGTTCGAACAGGTCAGAACACTCTTTCTGCATAAATGCGAGGAAAATAATATAAAACTGGAGATCGACCCGGCCGGACAGGATCTGAAGCTTTATGCCGATAAGTTCCAGTTGGAGCAGGTAGTGGTAAATATTGTAACCAATGCCATCGAGGCACTGTCAGGCCACACCGAAGGACGTATTAAACTTTCAGCCCGCTCATACCCGGATGCTACCGATATTATAATAGAGGATAACGGGCCGGGAATCCCTGGAAAGGTCAGGGATAAAATATTTATTCCCTTCTTCTCAACAAAGAAAAAAGGCAGCGGGATAGGTTTAAGCCTCTCAAAACAAATACTTACCAACCACAATGCCCGGATAAGCATCAGCTCCGATCCAGGTGTGTCAACCAGCTTTACTATCAGCTTTGCCAGGAACTAGCTTTCTGTTGATCAGACTATCTGATATTCAAGAGGGTAGGGGGTAGGGAGTGGATGAGTAGATGAGTAGATGAGTAGAGTGTTGACGGGTTTATTAGTACATATTTTCCCCTCCTTTTACGAAAGGAGGGGTGGACCCGGGCACCGGGGACGGGGTGGTTATATTCTCCGACGCCTTAGCT
>JAZBNV010000014.1:0-6634 GCA_036350795.1 Marinilabiliaceae bacterium | reverse complement strand
CTCAGCAAGCCCGGTATTAATCCGGGGAGAGTAAACAATATCCTCTGAAAGGAGCTCTTTTATCTCCATTTCCTGAAGTTCGATTGATGGATTGTATTCCAGGTCGCTTTCAATGAAGCCTCCCAGCTCTGGACCGATATTTACTACGGCCCTGTCCTTCCAGTAGCTTTCTCTCTTGATACCTGTTGTCATGCTCCCTCTGGCAACTATCATGGAGGGTGATACTACTTTGAAATCAGGGTAGGGGATTCCCCGCTTAATAATATTCTTTTTCCCTGCATCTCCGACATCTGCCTGGGTGATACTGGCAGATCCAGGGTAATCGGGATCATCCTTCCATCTGTTGAAGTTTTCATCAAGTCTGTAATATTCAACAAAGGGTCTTTGAAATGAAAATCTAGGGACCTTTTGTACACGTTCCTTAAGCAGAATAGCTTCGAAGCTGGGATTGTTACTTTCAGTATAGGCAATTATCCTATTGTTAAGTGTTAGCTCTGCCTGCAGAAAGGATGGCTGATCGGTAATATAAAAGCTGTTTACATTATATCCGACCGTTTCAATGGCTACGATATTATTTCCCTCCTTCAGTTTATCAGACAGGTTCCATCTGTCTGCCCTGAAGTATCCATGTCCTGCCCTTGCCGGACCATGCCCCACGAATTCTCCATTAAGCCAGAGCCGGTATATTCCTGAAGTAGCTATGGTTAGCTCTGCATTGTCATCTTTATCACTGGTAAAGACATTTCGGAAACCCACTGTAATATTCTTTTCATATTGCAAGCCTGAAGGCCAGACTGCTGAGGCAGATCTAAAATACCGGGAGCTATCTTTACCGTTGCAGCCCAGGAGAATAATAAAAAGCGTAATGGTTGTAAAATATCTCATTGTTGGAAAGTGTTGTTTGTTTCGGATGATGTCTGTACTGAGACCAGGATTTAGTTTACTATCTTCTAATGGTGCACATACTTTGTGATTCCATGTATTACAGGATGCTTACCCTGATAAGCCTGCATTCATGAGCTTTAACCTTAAGACTTATCTTATTTTCAAATATTCCAAGGTCCTTATGTAACCAGAGGTCTCTTGCTTTAACATTAGCGGCTTTAATTTTCTTCAGGTCCAGGACAATTTCCCGGCTTTTTTCATCATCCCTGTTGAGGAAGCCAACTGCGTAAGAGCCGTCAGCAAGTCTTTTTGCCCAGATTTCAGTCACCCCCTTCTTATAAATGCGTGCAGCCTGTATCCCGGCCTTATCCTGGTTAATGGCAATAAGCTCCTCGTTCATCAGGATTCGCCTGGTATCATCATCCATAAGCCTTACATCGTTACACATTAGCAGGGGTGCTGAAAGAAGGGCCCACAAGCCCATATGAGACTCATATTCTGTAACTGTCATTCCCGAGGCGCCGTTTGCCGAAGCGGAGTTACCTTTGCCATTTAGTCCAACCATCAATATGTCAGGATCGTTCCAGTGTCCCGGTCCGGCAAACTTTTCCAGCCCTACCTGCCGGTCAAGGGCTTCCATTACACCATTGTGTCCGCTGGAATATCTGCCATGCTCCCAGGTATCCCTGAGGTCCCAGGTAGTGCGCCAGAGGTTCGCACCTATTTCTTTGCCCCAGAGCCAGGGTGAGCGCTGTCCCCATTCGCAAACAGCAAAAACAATATCAGGGTTTTCTTTTCTTAAAGCAGTAATAAATGTTTTATATCTATCAACCGCTGTCCATATATCCTCCGGGGCATTGCAGTAATCACACTTTACATAGTCTACGCCCCATTCTGCATAGGTACTGGCGTCATTTTCCTCGTAGCCGAAGCTTCCTGCTACCCCTGCACAGGTCCACTCTGCAGCATCGGTATAGATGCCAAATTTAAGTCCTTTAGAATGTATATAGTCGCCAAGCGCTTTCATGCCAGAGGGGAATTTCTCCGGATGGGGATAGATAAAACCTTCTTTATCCCTGCCTCCCTGCCAGAGATCGTCGAGTATAAGATATTCGTAACCAAGTTCCCTGAGTCCGTTATCAACAATTGCATCGGCTATTTCTTTTACCAGGGTCTCATTAATATTCCCTTCAAAGAGGTTCCAGCTTATCCATCCCATAGGTGGAGTTTGAGCAAGGCTCTTCTGCTGTGCCGAAAGGTTCAAAGCTGGTAAAAGCATAAGAATAAGCAATATATTTTTCATTATTTTGCTTTATTGATTAATATGGCTTCCTGAAAATACTATAATATTTACAGATTCATTTCAATTTCGGATTCTGCTTTTTCTGCCGGAATGCCAATATAATTAAACCATCCGAAAAGATCGCGACCCATTACCATGCTAAGTAAAGCTACTGTATTATTAATATCATACCTGCTTAAAACATTATTTGCGCAGTATGATCTTTTTAACCTGAAATATTCGGCAAGGAAGTCCGGTTTTTCCATTCTGAGTTGTTCAAGTATCCAGTAAGTTTTTCCCCAGTGGATATTGTTTTTATCGGCAGCAGATAATTCGGATCCTGCACCTGTCAGCATACCAGAGAGATCATAATTAATCATATCCGGATCTATTTTTGTAGCTCTTTCAATAGTCCTGGCTATCCTACGTTCTGCTTCATCCCTGTGCCCCATATCCATCATAACCAGGTTGCCAACATAGGTTGCAATTGGTTCATTCCATACTTCGGGGTAGGGCAGAACCCACGAATGCACTGATTCGTGAGTGAGGAACTCAATCATGCTGTCTTCTTTATCAGGGAATCCGCCCCACCACACTGCAAGTGCTACAACTGTTCCGCTTGAGAATCCTCCTCCGCCGGTTGCCAGCAGGGTTATTTGTGATGCCATGCCTGGCGACAGGGGTACGCCCATGCGGTTTTCAATAAAGGGAAGAGACCTTGTATAGATTTCTACCATAGCATCTGCATAGGGCTTCAGGTAGTCGTTATAACTCAATTTAAATGTGGTATGATTGTCGTTGTATTCGAGCATATCTATACCCGCACCTTTAAATTCAGCGTTTCTGTCAACTACCTTTCCCGATGCAATTTCCTTAAGCAGGGGTCTCCAGATATCTTTATTAATTGAATCCCTGGCACTGGGATGACTGCCGGCAAGGGGTCGGGCTGATACCATCAGGCATCCTTTCCCGATTCTCTTTCTTGCCATAACAGCTTCATTATTGCTGTCTGCAATTAATGTTTCCCAGTTCTCAGGATTTGAAAAGGTGATTGCATCGGCATTTTCTCCTTCAACCTGCATGGCTGGCAGATTCTTATAAGCCAGCGGATATTCTGCCGGTTTATTAAAACTTGCACCGAATTCACTAATAAGCTTATTCTGGGAGGTGCTATTTCCCGATCCAAACATAAGTACGCCACCACCACTGTTAAGGAACTTTTTTATCACCTCTATATCTTCCTTGAAATAGCCGATCCTGTTATCACATCCTGGCAGGATTAACAGGTTGGCATTTTCGAAGTTAAAATTATAGAGATTGCACCAATTTGTAACACCTTTCTGATCAGGCATATACTGTCTGTAAAAGCGATGATCGGAATAAAAGGTAAACTCGTGAGAAAGGTCTGTTACTGCATGAACAAATTCAGCTTCTTTATACCCCTGGTCTTCCTTTTCGCAGGAAGAAAGCAAAAAGACTGCCAGCATAAGCACCGGCAGTCTGTTTAATATAACCCTCATAAACCTAAAATTAAATATTTAATTGCCCTTTTGAGTCGGCCTTACTGATATTTCTGACTCCTGTTGTTCCTCCCCCCTTTAGTGTGAGTTCGACGGGTTTATTTGTTTCCCAGGCTCCTCGTGTAAAGTCTGGAACATTTATTGGTTGCGACCCGTTTGCAATTGACCATTCACTGAGTGGTGTAATACAGCTCCATGAGGCAGCATCGTATACATCCATATCCATAGGGAGGCCGTTCCTGAGACAATCTATAAGTCTCCAGTCCATTATAAAGTCCATTCCTCCGTGTCCTCCAACCTGCTTAGCCATATCGCCCACGCGGCGTACGATTTCGGGAGTATATTTATCCCACAGCTCTTTCATTGTTTCTTTATCTGCAACTCTGTGTCCGAATGCTATTTGCTCAAGTGGATACTTCTGGGCAAAAGCCTTTGTACCGCTCAGCATATGAATCCTTGAATAGGGTCGGGGAGAGCTTACATCATGCTGAACCATGATTGTTCTGCCCTTAGTGGTTTTAATAAGGGAGATGTCCATATTTCCCCTCATATCCCAGTCAAGAAACTGTTCAAAGAAAGAATCTTCCTTTGCTTTTTCCCTTATCCTGTGTTTAAGAGTGAAGTCGTCAGACATCATTGCTGTGAGGTAATCCATTTTATCACCCCTGTTAATGTCCATTGCCTGGCAAACAGGTCCCAGTCCGTGGGTGGGATAAACATTGGCTTTTCTTTTGTTTTCGTGCATACGCCACATCTTTGTGTAGGCACCGTCGCTCATTTTTTCGTCCTTTGGCTTATTGAACAGCCAGTAGTCAAGGTCGTGAATATATGCTCCCTCGCCATGCACCAGGTCGCCAAAAGCACCCTGGCGGGCCATGTTGAGTGTGAGTAATTCAAAGAAATCGTAGCAGCAATTCTCTAATATAACACAGTGTTTCTTTGTTCTTTCAGATGTTTCAACTATTTCCCAGCATTCATCCATGGTCTTTGCCAGGGATACCTCAACAGCTGTATGTTTATCGCCCTTCATTGCGGCAATAGCTACAGGTACGTGCCATTCCCATGGTGTGGCAACATAAACAAGGTCAACTATGTCAGAATTACAAAGTTCAAGAAAGCCCTTATCACCATTAACATACTCTCTTGCTTCCGGCATTCCTGCTTCGGCCAGAATCTTTTGTGCTCCATCCACTGCACCCTGTCTAATATCACACAGAGCAGTAATTTCCACACCTTCAATAAAGGTCATCCTTTTTACCGCACCCGATCCCCTGTCGCCAATTCCAACAAAACCAATACGGACTGTATCGAGTTTTGGCGCGGCATACCCGCACATATTAAAGCTCATTTGTGGGTAGCGGTCTGCAGATTCCTTAATAAAATGCATTTTGCTTTCTTCACCTTTACAGGATGATACAAGAGCAGGCCCGGCAGCAATTGCTCCGGTTCCCAGTGTAATGTTCTTCAGGAAGGTTCTTCTGTCTGATCTCATTTTATAAGTTGTTTAGGCTGAATTATTTGCCGGATTTTTTCTTTTTGCCGAAGGGTACTTTAGCAATAACTGTCTCACCGCGTCCTTTTTCACTGGTAATACTCTGTATAGTCCAGATATCCAACAGGTTATCTCCATCAACTGTAGTGCCGCTGTAATCGCCCCACGACACTCCGTCGGTTGCTCCTTTACCTTCTCCAAGGCTTACTATTTCTCTTATCTCACCCTCGGGATCATTTGCGTACCTGTAGGCAAACCTGGGGCTTATAAACATATCAGGGCCTGTTTCCTGGAAGCCTATAACAACATCATTTTTTTTATTTACACCGATAGTGGTTTGAATATAGCTGTTTTTTTCGTGGCTTATAAGGCCGGATTGTACAGTTGAGCCGTCAAGCTTAAGCTGGTGCCACTGTACCGCTGCCCTGTCGTCGACATTTACAGTCTGTGAGAACCAGAGGTAGCCATTCTGTATCACCAGGTTCTTGGGATTCCTGTCGCCAGATGCAGTTAGTTGTTCTGTCCCTTTCTGAGGCGACCTGGGTGGACGGCCAAAGTGTTCGAGATTGTGTTTCTTGCTGGCTACAAGCTCGGCTACAGGGTCTCCATTATTATCTTCGGTTATTTTAGTAAGGATATATGAATCCCTTCTGATTGTAAAGAAATACAGGTCCTCTATATCGTCCTGAGTAAATACGGGGTGACCCAGGCTTCCTTCGAAGTGGTAGGCTTTTGTTGCTTTGCCTGCAATGACATCGTCCATTTTAAGCACAAAAGTATTCTCTGCACCTCCGGGGAATGAATATCCTATCCACTTTTTACTGAAACCTATACCTCCACCGTCAACGCCACCTGGTGCAGGAACGGAGTATATATTCCATCCAGCAGTAGGATCTTCGGTCTGTGATACAGATATGTGTACAGGCTTTGTTTTTAAACTATCCCAGTAAACCCATAAATCGAATCCAAATACCCTGTTATGGGGATCGAAGAATATTTTTGGGTCTATACCGCCCCTGAAACCATTTTGCGACATGCCGTCTATTATGTTTCCTTCTTTGTCATAAATATAAAGCCCGGTATTGGTGCCATGGAAAACATAGTTGCCACCAACAGCTATTTGAGGATCAACCTGGCGGTAGCCATCGTCAGCTCCGTTAAATGCCAGGTATCCATTTATTATTTCAGGATTACCTCCCAGTTTCTTTTCCTCAAAATCGGGGCTTCTGAATTGTTCCTTTTTAAATGGTTCAATTATTTCAGTTCTTACAGGTTTCTGTACACCTTTAAGTTCTTTTTTATAGTCACCAATTTCTTCAAGTCTTACATTTCCTGCCTTTGTGATTAACAGGGGGGCAATATTCAGCCCGAGTTCTTTACCTTTAAAGGTGGCTTTGTCAAACCTTTCTTTTTCGAGCGATAAACCAGCTGATCTGAGGAAAGGAAATAGGTCTT
>JAZBNV010000013.1:0-26621 GCA_036350795.1 Marinilabiliaceae bacterium | reverse complement strand
TGATGAGCGTACAGGCTGATAAAATAAATCACGGCGACCCCGAATTATCATTCGTGATCCTGGAATACTTATCGGCAGAGGAGATTAAGATAGCAACAGACAGCATAAAAGAATCAGGACTAAGCCAGGCATACGAAATAATCGTACCCTCCAACTCTTGCTACAAGAGCAGTAAAAAGAAGGAGTTAATGGAATTATTACCCGATGTAAAATGGATATTTAACCCTGTAAACGGAGGCTTTGCCTACGGGATGAACCGGGGACTGGAGCTGGCAAGGGGGAAATACTTAATCATTATGAATTCTGATGTCAGGCTTCTCTCAGGAATACAGGGGATGATCGCTTATGCAGAAAGCAGGGAAAATATAGGGGCCATAGGTCCACAAACAATAAATAATAAAGGAGAGATACAGGACAGTTTCAGAAGCTTTGTCACTCCCTTTTCTCTCGCGTGGAGAAACCTTATCAGGATATTTGCAGGCATTCACGGGCCCGGAAGGAAGGGGCTGAGTTCTGAAATACATGTCACAGACTGGCTGGCAGGTTCTTTTATAATGGTAAGCCGGACTGCCTACAGCACTGTTGGAGCCCTTGACGAGAGGTACTTCCTGTATGCCGAGGACATGGATTGGTGCTACAGGTTTAAGCAGGCAGGTTTCGAGGTGGTATATTACCCGATAATGAAAATTGCTTTTGAGGGGACCAGAAGAGCAAGAAAAATCTCAAAATATACCTGGTACTTCCTGAAAAGTCATTTTTTATTCTGGAATAAATTTGGATATTTCTCACTAAACAGGGCCAATGCAAATTGAAAGTTTCAAATACAGCCTTCCCTACCTGGTACTGGTGCTCTTCTATGTGCTGCTGATTGTACTGGAAGTGCTTGTAAACAGGCAGGAAACCGGTTTAAAAAGGAACAGGGCAGTTATAAGGTGGCTTTCAATCGGGGGACTTCTTTTCTTCTTCGGCTTCAGGGGATTAATAGGATGGGACTGGTTTCACTACTACCCGGAGTTTGAAGCTATACCCAATATATTCCGCTTCAGCAGTGATGTATTCGAGACATCATTCTACAATAAGGGCTTTACCCTGTATATATCACTTTCCAGGACCCTTTGCAATAATTATTTCTTCTTCACATTTATCAGCACCCTGGTTGACCTGGTGATACTTAACGAGCTGCTAAAAAGATTCTCACGCTACTACTATGCCCTTGCCTGCCTTCTATTTATAGTTATGGGCGGATTTTATATGGAGACAGACCTGATCAGGAATGCAAAGGGAATTATGCTCTTTATTCTTTCAATCAGATATATTCAGGAGCGAAAGCCCCTGCCCTTCTTTTTACTTAATATAGCAGGTTTGTTTTTTCACCTCAGCTCGGTTATCTACCTGCCAATGTATTTTATTCTCAATGCGAACATTAAGAGAAATGTTTTCGTGATCGTATTCCTGGCAGGGCTGTTTATTACCCTTTTGCAACTTGAGTATATCAGGCCCTTCCTGGCATGGCTGGCAGGGATGCTTGGTGAAGATTTCACTGAACTTCTTGAAAAATACCTGGAAATATCAGAATATTCGACGAGCTACGGACTTACAATCGGGCTGGTGGAAAGAATACTTACAACCGGACTGGTAATAATATACTACTACAGGCTGCTGGATGCCAATCCGGATAACAGGATCTTTATCAACAGTTTTTTTATCTACCTTATAATATTCTTTTTCTTTTCAGAGATCAAAATAATTCCCATAAGAGTGGGAGGCCTCTTTTCTTATTCATACTGGTTGCTCTACCCTGCCCTTTTGCAGGTAATTAAAATAAAAAATAACAGGAGCCTGGTAATAGGGTTTATTATAATTTACTCGCTGATTAAGATTGAAGGAATGACCGATAATATACTTTACAGGTATAAGAATATACTTTTTGGAAAGGAGAACTATATTGAGAGGAAAGAAATATTCGACAGGTCCTACGACACTCTTTTTAATTAGATCTGCCAGGTAGGTCAGGATTTGATAAACCTGAGCAAATCCTTCCTGTACACAACAAGCAGCAGAAATAAGATTGTTAGCAACAATACAGCCGGGACAATCCGCAATGCGTAGTATGAATACGAGTTCTTTGGGGATGTGACAGGTGTAAAATCCACCAGTGGTGTAACGATATCTCCAAAAATTTCTGCCAGTTTATCAATTTCCTGCACTTCATCCATAAGCCAGATAATATCGTTATACAATAACTGCGTAGTCTGCTCCTGCATAAAAACAATCTGACCTCCGCCCGCCGGGATATTCCTTCTTGTTTCTTCGAAATACTTTACATCCTGCAGGCTGTCGAGCCTGTAAATATCATATACCATCCTGTCGAGCTTTTCATTGTAATGAGCTAACCTCAGGTCATTCCGGTTCTGAAACAAAGGATTGGAGTTTATGTAAGATACTATGGCCCTGCCAAGTGCTTCAAAGGCTCCCGGATCATATACTCTTGCCCTTACATTCAGCCTGTCGGCCATCCTCACATTCAGAGTATCGAAGGGCCTGTATTTATCCTTATAATCAACAAAATCCGGAATCTCATCATTCCCGATATCAACTAACCAGAAAGCTTCAATATCCTTTAAGTCAGTAATATCCAGCCCGCTTTCTGAGAGGGCAGCTTCAAGCAACACCGTGTTTTTGTCGAGGCAATACTTATGCAGTTTGTTTATATACGGAATAAGCTCAGAATTAGGAACAACGTTGGTACGCAGTGTTATATCTGACTCATAATAAGGCCTGTTTACTATTGTGCTAATATAGGTTAGTCCCAGTCCAATAAAAAGTCCTATGGCCATCACCAGCCATCTCCTCAGCAGGAGCTTAAGTAGTTCAAGCAGTATATTAAATATGCCGGTGAGTATGTTTACAATAAACATCCATGCCCTGTAAAGGAGCTGTAACAGATCTATTTCCTCTGAACCTTTATTATTCTGTGCCATAACTTAATATTTACAGGCTAAGAAACCTCCTTATTTCGTCTTCCTTATACGCCTGAGAATTATTGATAAAGATATTAAACTTAATACTATTATCGCCAGTGCCAGGTGTATATCGATATGAAGCAGGTTAAAAACCAGGCCCAGTGCAATAAACAGGAGGTTTACAAATAAGATTAAGATGGTAACCCCTGGATGTGACTTAAACAATTCCAGCAAATAATGATGGATATGGTTAGTATCGGGAGCAAAGGGTGACTTTCTGCCTGCTATTCGTAAGATTACAATTCTTGTTATATCAAAAAAAGGAATAATCAGAACGCAGAGGGTAAATACGGGTGCCGACCATACAGGGTAGCTGATTCCTGCAGCTAAATGGGCTTCGTTAAATTCTATTGCCAGTATGGCTACAATTAAACCAATTATCATAGCTCCTGAATCTCCCAGGAATATTTTATACCTCCTCCCAAACATATTAAATGCATAAAATACCAGCAGCGATCCAAGCAGCGTAAATGCAATTATTGTTTCGCCTGATAATCCTTCCCTGAAAAACCATATACCAAAGAAGAGCGAGGATATTATGCCTGATCCTGAAGCAAGGCCATCAACACCGTCAATTAAATTAAAACTGTTTACAAGGGTAATCAGTACAAGAATGGAAACAAGAATGCTTACAAGATAAGATACCTCGTTTATCCCGAATAAGCCCTGGAAATTACTTATGCGTACATCGCCTGCAACTACAACAATACACGCCACTATAAGCTGCCCGATAAACTTCTTAACAGCAACAAGGGGATAAAAATCGTCTTTCACACCAAGGAAAAACAGGAGTGTTAATGATGCAAGCACAAAACGGTAGTTGAATAGAACAGCCGGATCGCCAAGTAATAAAAGTGTCAGTATAATAGCTGCGAATACCGGTACTCCTCCCAGGTTTGGAACAGGGCCTTCATGAGCAGTTCTGCCGTTTGGCTTTGCAACCAGTCCACGGGCTTTCGCCAGCCTTACTGTTGCAGGAATAGCCAGTATACAAATAAGGGCAGGAAACAATACTGCGAGAACTACATGCAGTGCAAGTGGCATATTTAGCTCCAACAGGTCTGAGATTAACGACATTCTCCGGTCAAAAACTGGGTTAATAACCAAAGATAAGGAAAGATTTTTATATTGCTGCAGGTTCCCAGCCTTTCTCGTAATCTCTTTTCCAGAGAGTCATTGCCTCACTGTCGTTAAGTATCTTTCCGTTAGAACTGTTGATGTTCAGCTGGCGTCCCACCTTCTGGGAAATATTACCCAGGTGACAGAGGTTTACGCTTACAGCACCGTCATTTACAGGCGAATGTAATTTCCCCTTGTTTCTTATTGCCTCAAGGAAATTATACATATGTAATACATCGAGCGATCCGGAACCCATTATGCCTGTTGTCTCGGATTTTCCGCTTTCCTTTTTCTCTTCAACAACTTCGCCATTATTATCATAAAGTGTGAATCCGTTACGGTGAAGTATAAAAGATCCTTCAGTACCCTGTATCAGTGATCCACGACTCATATTATAATCAGGGAGTCCGTTAGAGCTCTTACCCTCCCATGTAATAAGCTTATCGTCGCCATACTGATAATTTACCACCTGTGTGTCATAGAATTCCCAATCGTCTCCATCGTGGTGCATCCTTCCTCCGAAAGCAGATACTTTATCAGGGTAATCAACACCAAGAGCCCAGCGGCACACATCAAGCTCGTGGGTTGCATTATTCAGTAGTTCACCTGTTCCCCACCTCCAGAACCAGTGCCAGTTATAATGAACAATATTATCGCGGTAAGCAGTTCTTGGAGCCGGTCCCTGCCAGAGGTCCCAGTTAAGCCAGCCCGGCACAGGTACGGTTTTCCCAATACCGATAGGTCCCCGGGTATTGGCATACCAGGCCTTCCCAAAGTAGGGTTTACCAATTTCGCCTTTCCTTATCCTTTCAACTGCTTCAATGCTTGTAGGAGCCGAGCGTTGCTGGTTACCCATCTGGATTACTTTACCTGTTTTTTCGTACACCTCCACAAGTATCTCGTTCTCCCACGGGTTGTGGCTTGAGGGTTTTTCAAGGTAAACATGTTTCCCGGCTTTTGCAGCCATTATTGCCATGGGTGCGTGCCAGTGATCGGGCGTGGCGATTGTTACTGCATCAATATCTTTGTTTTCAATAAGTTTTCTGAAATCGTCGATACCAGCTGCCCCGCTATTTGATAAGTTCTTAACCTGATCAATACCTTTTTTAAGAGCACGGCTGTCTACGTCGCAGATATGTGTTACTGCCGTTCCGGTACAGGCCAGAACTGCCTGGATATTAGCCAGTCCGCGACCATTGGTTCCAACTGCAGCAAAGTTTATCCTGCTGTTAGATCCCACTATCCTGGAGTAGCTGCCTGCGCTGAAGCCTGCACCTCCGATAGCCAGCCCTGCTGCTCCCAGGGTGGCTTTTTTTACAAAATCTCTCCTGGTGTTTTTCATATTTAGAGTTCTCTGATTTTAATTGTTCTGAATGATACCGGGTGACCATGATCCTGGAGCATTATCCTGCCAGAGTCGGCCTCGCCAAAACCTGTAATGCCTTTATATTTTGATCCTTCTACCATGTTCCTCCACTCATCATTACGCCTTAGGTATTTAACTGTAAGCTGGTTATTTAGCCAGTGCTCAACACTATCTCCCCTTACCACGATGCGTGCACGGTTCCAGGTGCCTGCACCGTTGTCCCGTGGTGATACCGGGGCAAGCAGGTCGTACAAACCTGCAATCCTGTGTGATTCCAAAAGATTATCAGGGTTATTGCTGTCAATAATCTGGTATTCGCAACCCAGGTCCCATCCTTCACCAGCTGCCGGATCACCGTTTACAAAGTACTTAATCCCGCTGTTACCACCTTTTTCATATTTAAAATCAAGGATAAGTTCAAAGTCGGTGAATTTATCCCTTGTAACAATATTACCACCGCTTCCCTCAAGGCGCAGTTCACCATTTAGCCCTGTCCATCCCCCGGCTGGAAAAGTGTCGCCATTTATTGCCCGCCACTTATCATAGGACTGACCATCCCAGAGCAGTTGCCAGCCCTCCTTAGCCTCCAGCTCAGAAAGCCTGTTTACCAGGTAGCTGTTCTGGGGGATAATATTGTCCCATGGTGTTGCATATTTCTGTGCATCCTCTGTAAGAATCCTGATATTCTTCCATATCACTTCCTTAGCGATTTTTGACTGGTCGTTACCAATGCCATGAACCTGCAGGGCAATAAAGCCTTCGGGGGTCATATCATCAACCAGGTCGGCACATGGGATATTATTAACCCAGGTACGAATACTGTTGCCTATTGCTTCAACCCTGAAGTGGTTATACTGATTATTGATAAAAGCCTTCCTGCCCTCCGGGTTACGATCGAGCGGGTACAGCCATAATCTCCTGGCCTCATCATAAATACCTCCCGACCAGGCTCTGGGTTCGGGATCGATCTCTACCTGGTAGCCATGTACACGGCCATTGTTATAGTTCTCAAGGCTTTCGCTTCTTATCTGAACCCCCGAGTTCATTACCGGGTCTACCAGCACATCAAACTCAAGGATAAAGTCTGAAAATTTCTCCCTGGTACACAGGAACGAATTTGGTGAAGAAAGTACAGTCTTACCTACTATTGCGCCATCAACAACGCTATATTCAGCGGTGCCGTTCAGCTGTTCCCACATCTCAAGCTTATCATCAACCAGGTCGCGCCAGGGTTCTTTTTCACCGGTACACGATACAAAGAGTATTAATATTATTGCTGTTAGTAGAAATATTTTTTTCATAGTGATGTTTATTTTTTTCTGAATGGTCTTAAAACCAGCATTGCAAGCAGTCGCACAAACCACAACAGGATATAAATCACGAAAGTAAGGATCAGCACCACATGTATCTGGGTAATTAATTCTATCCATTGTGTACCATGCTTTGCAATACCCACAATATTCAAAATAAACGCAAGTCCGAAACTCAGCAAGAGGAAATAGAGCTCACGCCTGATAGTTTTTGCTTTAATTGTAATGTCTTTCATAAGCAGTAGATATTTAAAGGATAAATTCCGTGGGCCAGTGCAACATTTCACCTTTTTTAATGGCCTCGTTTCCGAGCAACGAAGCAATGGCAGCATAATATGCCTCTTTCAGCAGCCTGTTGTCGTGTCTGTTTTCCCTTACCATCTGTACAAAACCCTCCATCTCAAGGTGACTGCCATCGTCCTCCAGGTCTACCTCATAAATATAATCACCCTTTGTTCCTGAGGCAGTTTCGGGGATCCAGCTTTTCCCGCCCAGGGGCAGTGGATCAAATACCGCGTGCTCAATATTGTTTACCAGCTGTAGAATTCCGGGGGCAGGGGGCGGGTTTTCTGAATACATCCTGCCTGCTTCAAGCTCCATAGTGCCTCTGGGTCCCATTATTTGTTCCTCGAGCCCGTAGTGTGCATTCGAAATCATTGAATCGTAGATCAGCGTTGACCCGTCGGCATACTCATATACCAGGTTAACATTATCAAATACTTCCCTTCCGTCGTGCCAGTAATTAATACTGCCCGTGCCAGCAATTTTCCTGGGGAAATCGTTCTTTATATAATTGGCAACCTGTATCTGGTGACTGCCAAGCTCGGTCATCAGGCCTTCGGAGTAATCCCAGTAGAGCCTCCAGTTGTATTTTCGTTCGCTAAGTGTTTCGGGTACTTTTCGCCTCCAGTCGTTGTTGCGGTGCCAGTATGCCCTTATCTGCGTAACATCTCCTATATGACCATTCTTTATAAGCTCAAAGGCCCTGAGGTACCTTGGATTAAACATTCGCTGGTGACCAATCAGCAGTATTTTTCCTGTTTCCTGCTGAGACATGTACATATCATGGCATTCGCCGGGGGTTTTAGCCATTGCCTTTTCACAGAAAACATGTTTCCCTGCCTTAAGGGCATCTATTGCCATTTCAGCGTGCAGGAACAGGGGTGTTGCTATCACTACGGCATCCATATCTTTCTTTTCAAGCAGCTTCCTGTAGTCAGAAAAAGATTGAGCCTTACCCCCGCTTAATTTAACTCCCGCTTCGGCTGCAACATTATAATCGTCGCAAACTGCAACAACCTCAACCCCGGGAACCTGGTTAATATGCCTGAAAAGATAGCTTCCCCTTGACCCTACTCCGATAATACCCAGCCTCACCTTATCTGAGGCAGCATTTCCCTGCAGGGCCATTGCTTTTAAGTCAGGAAAGTGAGATCCAAGGAATAAACCTCCCGTTGCGGCAGATGCTTTTAAAAGGAATTCCCTTCTCGACTGTTTATTGTTCATTCTATCCCTGTTTTATAAATGATTTCTACTTTTGTTCTATACTGGTTTAAAGCACCGAAAAAGTAACACTTTTAGAGAGCTCATACAAATGAATCAGGCAAATAATTCACTGACCAGGGGCTGTTTAGCAACATCATAATATACTCTTGCTGCTTCAACACCCGGATAGCGCTGCCTGAGTTGCCCGGCAAGACCGCTATCTATAAGCAGGGCTGTTGACAGGATCTCGGCCAGGAAAGGATCTTCGCACATAACACTTACCGTAGCAGGTTCAAGGAGTGGCATCCCTGTTTTAGGATTGATAATATTGCGGTAAGACTCAAACCCACCTGCTGAGGTAAGAAAGCCGCTTCCTGAAGTAGAGAGGGTACTATCCTTTATTTCAAATACCCTCACATAGTTCCGAGGGTCGAATAAAGAACTCAGTCCTACCGGCCAGTACGGTCCATGAGGATGGGTGCCGAGGCCTGCCACCGAACTCTCGCCAAAGCTCACCAGGGCATTACTGACACCTTCTTTTAGCAGGAGATCTCTGATTTCGCGCAGTGCAATTCCCTTTCCAAAAGCACCCGAATCAAGCATCAGGACAGGATTTTCGAAGCTCACAGACCTGGAAGATGAATTAAGGTAAACCTTATCCATACCGGTACGATCGCAGATCCACTGAATATCTTTTTCAGACGGATCAGGATTTTCTCTCCATAAAGTGGTGAGGCGGGTACTGCTTATATCAAACACACCGCCTGTAATATCAAATAGCTCCTTGCAGTAAGTAAGTATTGAGAATAACTTTTCGCTTACCACAATCTCCTTTTCAGCTGCTCCCCTGTTAACTACCGACAATTCTGAATCGTACTCAAAAATACTCAGCATCCCAACCAGGTCAGCAAGGATGTTTGATATTGAACCCATAATTGAATCGGCCTTACTATCATCTGTATCAATCATTACCAGGTCGAGTCGTGTGCCCATGGATGATATGTTTCTGTAGCTTATCAAGGGTATGCGGTTTTAGATTGAGAATCAGTATCTTATAGTCTGGAACATAGGCTAAGGAACAAGGGTCTCTGATCAGGCAAAAAAGAGGTAGGCAATAAAAACAGCGGCAATAATACCTGCAAGGTCGGCAATAAGTCCACAGGTAACTGCGTATCTTGTATTCTTTATCCCTACCGAACCAAAGTAAACAGCAATAATATAAAAAGTTGTATCGGTGGTACCCTGGAAAGTAGATGCAAGTTTACCTGTAAAGGAATCTGCACCGAAGATGGTCATGGCCTCTACCATCATTCCCCTGGCCCCGGATCCGCTGAGAGGCTTCATCAGGGCTGTTGGAAGAGCATCCACAAAACCTGTATCAACTCCGAGGAAAACAAAAAACTTCCTGAGACCTTCAATAATAAGATCGAAAGCGCCTGAAGCCCTGAATACTCCTATTGCAACCAGTATTGCAACCAGGAAAGGGATAATCTTTATAGCAATTCCAAAGCCCTCCTTTGCTCCTTCTATAAAGCTCTCATAAACATTTACCTTCCTGATAAGTGCCAGAACAATAAATGAGACTATAAGAGAAAAGAGTATAAAGCTTGCTGCAAAGGTTGATATGTCTGCTATCTGTTCGCGTGGCAGGCTGCTGAAATACCAGATTATGCCAATAATTATTGCTGTCATACCACCCAGGTAGAGCAGCACAACCCTGTTAAGCAGGTTTATCTTTTGGGCTATGGCAACAGAAATCAGACCTGCAAGGGTTGAAAAGAAAGTGGCAAGCAGTATGGGAATAAAGATATCGGCAGGATTTACTGCACCAAGCTGTGCCCTGTAGACCATTACACTTATGGGAATTATAGTCAGGCCCGAGGTATTCAGCACCAGGAACATTATCTGGGCGTTGGAGGCTTTATCTTTATCCTTGTTGGCAGTCTGCATCTCCTTCATAGCCTTAAGGCCCATAGGTGTTGCAGCATTATCCAGTCCGAGCATGTTTGCAGCCAGGTTCAGCATTATGGAGCCATAGGCCGGATGGCCGGCAGGCAGTTCGGGGAATAACTTCCTGAAGAATGGTCCCACTACCCTCGACAGTATCTTAACCACGCCTCCCCTCTCACCTATTTTCATCAATCCCAGCCAGAGAGTAAGCACACCTGTAAGCCCAAGCGATATCTCAAAACCGGTTTTTGCATTTGAAAAAGTGGCATTAACAATATCAGAGAATACCTGGGTATTTCCTGTAAAAATAAGTTGGGCAAGTGCAAATATGAAAGCAATCAGAAAAAACGCTATCCAGATATAGTTTAATGCCATAGTTTATGTTTGAATCATTCTCCGGGTGCCCTGTATAACTCAATATTCGAAACAGCCGGAGCAGATTTACTGTCTTTTATTACCAATCTTATTTTATCGCTTAAGATAAGAGGAAATTTCTTAATTACTTTATACCCGACGGTAGTTCCTTCGCTGATCTCTTCCCATTTACCTTCGATCAGTGCTTCTACCTTAAACTCCTTTATATGCTGCCCCAGTTTTATATACTCCTGGATAAGTATCCGGTTTATCTCTACCGGCTCAAAGAGGTCAATCTCAAGAGTGCCGCCCCGGGTGCCTTCTTTCGGTGTCCAGAAAGTTTCGGGATCAGCATCTGTGACCATCATACCATTATAACGGCTGCTACGAATCTCCGATGGTTTAACGTTTTTCCCGGCAGCCAGGTTTTCCTTAAATTCTTCATCGAGCATCCTCCTGAATTCCATAAGAGCCTTTACATCGTTCTCGTGAATCAATCCCCTCCTGTCGGGAGGCACATTCAGCAGCAGGTTGGCATTTCGTCCAATCGAGGAGTAATATATCTCCATCAGCTTTTCGGGGCTCTTAACCTTCTCATCTTCAGATTCGTGGTAGAACCATCCGGGCCGTATCGAGACATCTACCTCGGCGGGCACCCAGTGCGTACCATCTTCGTGGCCTTCGCCCAGCTGCTCATAGTTAGGACTGCCCGGGTAGAACTCGTCTCGATTAAGTAAACACCAGTTTGTAGGACTTCCAAGTCCGCTCTCATTTCCTACCCATCGTATATCGGGGCCTGCATCACTGAACATCACGGCCATAGGCTGCAATTCGCGTATTATTGGCCAGGTATTTTCCCAGTCGTAGTAGCTTTTGCGGTCGACGTTTCTCTGCTCACCGGCACCGCCATAATAACCTGTGCCTCCATTTGCACCATCGAACCAGACCTCGAAAATATCGCCATAGTTGCTCAGTAGTTCACTTAGCTGGGCCCTGTAATATTCCAAATATTCAGGACTTCCGTACGCTGCATGATTCCTGTCCCAGGGCGAGAGGTACACTCCCATCTTCAGCCCGTATTTATCGCAGGCCACTCTCAGTTCACGCAGTATATCCCCTTTACCGTCCTTATAAGGGGAGTTTTTGATAGAATGTTCTGTATACGCAGATGGCCAGAGGCAGAATCCGTCGTGATGCTTGGCAGTAATTATTATACCCTTCATCCCGGCTTCTCTGGCTACCCTGGCCCACTGGTCTACGTCCATTTCGGAGGGATTGAATATCCCGGGCGATTCATCACCGAATCCCCATTCCTTGTCAGTAAAGGTATTTACCGTAAAATGGACAAACATATAATACTGCATATCGTGCCATGCCAGCTGTCTTTCTGAGGGCACAGGTCCCAGGGGCTGCGGATCCCTGGAAGTACATGAGGAGACAAATATAGCCAGCAGTATTAATAAAGGCAGTTGCTTACTCATATCTAATTAATTACTTAAATCCTTTATCCTGATATTCCTGAAACTAACCACCGATCCATGACCCAGGAAACCAATGTGTCCTTTTTCATTCTTCAGCCCGGGATGATTCTGGTGGTCCATGGTACCATTATCGCGGGCATCGGCGATATCACCGTCAACAATCACCTCCCCGTTCAGTATTACCTTAATGCTGGTACCCTCAACAATTACTTCCTGGCTGTTCCACTCCCCAAGCGGGTTCAGGAATCCTCTCTTAGCCGGAATTACACCATATACTGAGCCGTGGTACTGGTAGGGCTGGAGTTTTTCATATATGGCAGCAGTATTATCAAGTATCTGTAGTTCCATACCAACATAGGCTGCATCTCCACTGGTGGGGGTTCTGATACCCAGTCCGTTATTAGCATCGGGGGTAAGCTTAAACTCAAACCTGAAATTGAAATCACTGTATTCTTCCGTGGTATAAAGGTTGCCTCCGGAGCCTTCGTTGGGTCTCACAACAATGCAGGCATCCTCAACAACATAAGAACCTTTATCGCCGTTGATCCAGTTATCCAGATTCTGTCCGTTAAAAAGTGATACAAAGCCCTCCCTCTTCTCTTCGGGTGTAAGTTTGTAGTCAGCAGGTTCAATTTCCCTTATATAGATATCCCTGAATGCAAGTTCGTTACCATGAGCCTGTAATTCTATCGGCCCGCGGGGGAATATGGGTATGTTTCTGTCCCAGTAATTCTCCATCACCACATCATCAACAACCAGAATTCCATTCAGCCAAACAGAAACTCTTTCTCCCTGCATAAGAATCCTGAAGGTATTCCAGTCGCCGACCGGGTTATCAGCTACCACGAGAGGGTTTCTTTCGTTCACCGTATTGTTATACAGACCTCCCGATCCTACCTGTGCGCCAACCTCAACCCTTGATGTATCCCATATCTGCACCTGGGGTGTTCCCCTCAGGTAAATGCCGCTGTCGCCGTCTTTTGTTATCCGCCAATCCACCAGCATCTCGAAATCGCCGTATTCTTTAACCGAGCACAGGTTGGCCCCGTGGCCGTTAAACCAGATAGCACCATCCTTTACACTCCAGTTCTCAAGCATTTTACGGTTTGCGATATCCTGTTTTATTGCCAGCTCCTGCTTACTCATTCCGGCCCTGCTTACAGGGTTCTCTACCAGTCCCTGCCAGCCGCTGAGGTCTTTCCCGTTAAACATGCTCACAAAACCCTGATCTGAAGGCATATCTTCTATATAACTTTTAACTCTCTCCCTGAAATAGTCGCTTTCTTCACCTGAGATTATTGTGGCAAGCTTCTCAAGAATTTCCTTTACCTTATCTCCATACAGCCCAACTTCGGAATTGTTTGCAGGCAGTGCGATTGCCATTGCAGCCCTTGCGGCAACCTGGCCCAGCTCATCATCAGCAATGTATTTATCTGCGAAAATAAGAGCCGGGATAGTATGTACGTTTGCTATATTATTAAGTACCGACATCTTCTGGTCGGCAGTTTCAGCATAGGGCATTATTTTACGCATCAGCAGCAGTCGCTGCTCAGGCGGGACAGGTGCAGTAGACACCTGCCTTACAAAACCCTCAAATGCCGGTTTCCTGTAGTTATCCTTACCCGAACGGCAAATCTCAAACAGTGCATAGGAGGCAGAATAATCCTTCCACGCGGTAAGGGCATCAAAACAAAGCTCCTTAAGTCTGTCGTCACCACTGTAAAATTCATCCAGCACTGTTGCCAGGGCTTTTTGTCCTCCGGCTTTTGCCAGTACCGGGATAATCTTCATTTTAGTGCCGGTTTCCTGCATTGCAGCGAGCAGGTCATCAGCCCTGGCTTCTTCGTTTTCAATTGAGTTAAGCGCGTTTGCCAGTGCCTGCTGAACCATATTCAACTCCTGCTTTTCATCAGTTCTCTCAAGCAGACCCAGTAATGCGTCAATATCTTTTGAAGCTGCAACATTCTTTAAAGAGATATATGCAGAGTTTCTAATCAGTTCATTTTTTGATTCTGTTTCAGGAATAATCATATCAAAATACCTGTTCTCCCCACCCTGGGAGAGGAACAGTAGGGTAAATGATTTTGCCAGATCGGGGAATGAATCATAGTTATCAGCCAGTGCAGCACGTTCCTCAGAACCGGCAACCTGTTGCATAAGCGAGAATATATGCTCAATCTCATCTACATTTTCGCTTTTTGGCAGGTAGGGGATAAAGTCCTTAAGTGCATCCCTGCCAATAAGCTTTACAAGGGCTTCCATAGATGCTTTCCTGCTTTCTGAATCATTTAGAAGCAGACCAGAGCGGATGAGTGTTTCAATATTATCGCCTCCCCTTTTTCCAAGCATTCTTATTACATCCGGCTTATACCTGTCATCAATATCTCCAAAAGAAGAAATAAGCATGTTGGTAGCATAATCATGGTCAATATCCCCGGCCAGTTTAAGAGCATGGTGCCGGTACTCAATATTTTCGTCGGAGAATAAGCCAATTAAGTCGTCGATAAACATATAGCCCTGGTTTTGAGCCATTATTGAAAGCGACATGCATTTATATTGAATACCGGTATTATAATCTGACTTTTTATTCACTTCAGAGCAAATCTTCATCATCTGCCTGGAATTGCCATTTTTTGCCAGTATATCAGCATATTTCAGGTAGGCTGCAGTTGCCCCTGTTGCATCCCATGCATAGCCGGCTTCACGGGCAGCAGCAGCGAGGACCCTGGCGGCCTCTTTTCGCCCCGTAGTTGCCAATGCATTCAGTGCAGCTGCTTTTGTTCCGGCATCGGGAGAAGCATACCAGCCAACAAGCTCTTCTACCGGGCCATTGTAATTCCAGTTGGCCAGGGTATTCATAATAGCTGCAGCATTGTTTATTTCCTTGTTCTTAAGGGCATTAAGAAGAATATCTTCAGCCCCTTCGGGCTTTACAGCTGCAAATACCGCAACAGCAGCCTCACCTTTCTCCCTGTCGGTAAGGAAGGATGCCGCAAAGTCGGCAGAGGCACCAGAGCCAAAGATCTCCATCTGGTGGCACCAGAACCTGAAAAGGTCGATATTGGTGGCAGCTTTTGCATACTTAATAACATACTGTTCCCAGCTGGCGGCCTCTTCATTCTCCTTCTCGCCTGAAAGATAGCGCGAAAAGCTTTCAATCAGGAAGCGGGCCCTGGTATCGTCGCCCGTACCCGGGGCAACAAGCTGCCTGCACACCATATCCCAGCCATCGGGTGCCAGTTTGCCAAAGTCCTGCAATTGTTTAGCCAAAGCATCCTCATTATATGCCGGCATCCTGGCAAGGATATCCGCAACTTTAGTATCGAGTGTCCTTACATCCTGGGCATAAGCCACCAGGGATAGCAGCACAGATATTATAATAAATGATATTTTTTTCATTATTCGATTCATTTCAGGTTTGCATTTAAATTTTCCAGGGGCCTCTCATAGGCTGGTTAATAAGCCTGTTTGCTCCTTCATCATCTATAAATCTCTGGGCTACAGGGTCAAACTTCAGGTTTCTGCCCAGCCTTACTGCTACGATACCCATGTTCACTATTGTACACGACCTGTGTCCATTAGTTTCGTTCAGGGCGAACTTCTGCCTTGTTCTTACAGAGTCTGAGAAGATTCCGATCTGTGGTTCTGGTTCGGGCAGGGTATTTACCAGCTTCTGTATATCCGGGATAGTCGATCTGAATCCCTTGAATATCTTGCCATTCGGACCTTCGATATAGGCTGCATCTGCATCTTTATTTTCTCCGTCAAGTATTATTTTGCAACCATCCTCATAGGTATATTCTATTCTTCTCCATGATCCTACTGCGTCGGGGTGTTGCTGGGGAGCATCAACCTCAACAGAGATTGGGCTTGTATTGTCTTTTCCCAGCATATACTGAACCGGGTCGATGTAGTGCTGGCCCATATCGCCAAGGCCTCCCCCATCATAATCCCAGTAGCCCCTGAAATTTGAATGAACCCTTTCTGCATTATAGGGCTTATATGGAGCAGGACCGAGCCACATATCGTAATCGAGGTTTTCGGGTACAGGCTCAGGTTGCAGGTTATGCTTCCCGCTCCAGTAGAATTTCCAGTTATAGCCGGTATGACCGCTAACAGTCACCTTCAGTGGCCATCCAAGCACTCCGCTGTCTTTAATCTTTTTCAAGGGCCTGACGGTGGTACCCAGTCCGTAGAACTGGTCCTTAAACCTGAACCAGGTGTTAAGCCTGAATATCCGGCCATTCCTGTTAACGGCATCAACCACTTCTTTTCCTTCGCCGATGGTTCTTGTCATAGGTTTTTCGCACCATATATCCTTACCTGCCTCGGCAGCCATCTTCGACATAATTCCATGCCAGTGGGGAGGTGTTGCTATATGCACGATATCAATATCCGGTCTTGCAAGCAGTTCCCTGAAATCATGGTAGGTATCAACTCCCTTACCTGCAATAGCAGCAGCACTTTCAAGGTGCAAGCTGTCGACATCACACAGGGCCAGGACTCTTGTCCCTTCGTAAGGAATATGACCCCGGCCCATTCCTCCAAGTCCGATTATACCTTTGGTTAGCTGATCGCTCGGTGCAGTAAAACCATTGCCACCCAGAACATGCCGGGGGACGACCGTGATTGCGAGTGCAGCTGCGGCCGATTTCCTAAGAAAATTTCTTCTTCCGATACTTTTATCCATATTCTTTATATATAATTTTTACTATCAGGCTTACTGTTTATCGTCCGGTACCCTGTATTTAATCCTGAGCTCTTCGAGTTGTGACCTGAGGTCAGCCACCAGGTCCTTATAGCTGGCATCGCCATAGATATTATTCATTTCGTGCGGGTCATTCTCAAGGTCATACAGTTCCCAGCTATCAATATCATAATAAAAATGAATCAGCTTATACCTGTCGGTTCTTATACCATAATGCCTTTTTACTGCATGCTCATTGGGATATTCATAATAGTGGTAGTAGAGAGCCTCGCGCCATGAGGCCTGCTCTTCAGAATCCTGCAGGAGGGGAAGCAGCGATTTACCCTGTATATCGGCGGGAATATCCACTCCTGCCAGGTCGAGAAAGGTTGGAGCAAAATCTATATTCTGTACCAGTCCGTTTTCGGTCCTGTTTATATGGTAAGATTCGGGAAACCTCATCATCAGGGGTGTTCGCATCGATTCTTCGTACATAAACCTTTTATCGAACCATCCGTGCTCTCCAAGGTAGAATCCCTGGTCAGATGTGTATACGATAACTGTATTTTTGTCCAGGTCATTCTTTTTAAGGTAGTCGAGCACCCTCCCCACGTTATTATCAACAGATTCAATGCAGGCCAGGTAATCCCTGAGGTAGCGCTGCAATTTCCACAGATCGAGTTCTTTTCCTGTGAGTTTTGCTTCCTTGAAATCCCGGATCAGCGGCAGAAAATGCCTGTCCCATGCTTCTTTCTGCTGAATGTTCATCCTGGATGTATGGTCCATTCTAAAGTTAAACCTGGTTTCGATCTCAGCTTCAGGATCGTTCATTTTAAGATCATATACCAGGTCCATATCCCCGGTTCTTACGCTCATTTTCTGTGCTGCTGCAGCCTCCCTTCCGGCATAATCGTCGAAATAATTCCCAGGAACCCTGAAGCTGCGGCCGGCATAATCGTCGAGCAGTGCTGTATCGGGTTGCCAGGTGCGGTGTGGTGCTTTATGATGCAGAAGCAGGCAGAAGGGCCTGTCGGGGTCACGTCCCTCATCAAGCCATTTCAGGGCTATATCGGTAGTAAGGTCGGTAACATAGCCTTCTATCCTCTTTTGCTCTCCCATTTCAATAAAATCGGGGTTATAATAGGAACCCTGGCCTGGCAATATATTCCAGTAATCGAAGCCCTCAGGCTGGCTCCGGAGATGCCATTTCCCAACTATAGCTGTCTGGTATCCGGCCTGTTGCAATAATTTGGGGAAGGTCTGTTGAGAGCCATCGAATTCTGTACCATTATCTAACTGCCCGTTCAGGTGCGAGTGCTTACCTGTAAGCATTACTGCCCGGCTTGGAGCACATATCGAATTGGACACAAAACTGTTTGTAAACAGTACACCCTCAGAAGCAATCCTGTCGAGGTTAGGTGTATTTATCAGCTCATCACTATAGCTGCTCACGGCCTGGTAGCCATGATCGTCAGTCATAATAAACAATATATTAGGCTGCCGGGGGGGCTTGGATCCGGAGCAGGCTGAAAGTACAATTAAAGGTAAAAAGGAAAAGAATAGTACAATATTCTTCATTTTGAAGATGGTTCTGATTATCCTGCAATTTGCAGGATTTTAAGCCAAATTGCAAACTTTAAGGTTCCTTTTTATCCAAACTAAAAGAACAATCTTATTTCAGCAGGTCAAGACCTTCCAGTGCCGAGCTACCGTTAGGAGTATTCAGCAGGGCTTTCTGGAAAAGGATGGTGGCAACGCGAATATTGTTGAGCTTGAAATTTGACCAGGCAAGCATTGTGAGTCCATCGTAGTCGAAGGGATAGAGGTTAACCACTTTTTCGAAGCATTTCCTTGCACTTTCGTAATCCTCCCTGCCGTAAAAAAGCAGGCCCATCCTGTGCAGTGCTATTGAGTTATTGGGTGTAATCTCAAGTATCTTTTCATACTGGCTGATTACCTCGTTCCAGTTGCCCATTGCAGCCGCCGGGTATATATAGCCGAACCTTGGCTCCACGGCATAAGGCATCAGGTTCATAGCCTTGTTATAATAGGCTTTAGATTCTGAGAAGCTCCCGGCAAGGTATGAAAGCCATCCAAGCCGGAGATTAATCTCGTACGAATCTTCTGCGTACACGTTTTTGAGACTCACAGCAGCAGCCACATATTCGCCGGTGGCTTCCTGTATATAGCTTTTTTGAAATGCATCTTTCTTTTCTACAAAACTCTGCGACATGGCACTCATAGATATAAGAGATGCCAGAATGAGAAAAAGTGTGTTTTTTAAAATGTCCATGATAATCCTCCCAGTATTGATATTGAGTTAAATGAATATTGTGATTCGGTACTATAGTAATAGTTTTCGGGTACAAAAGCCGTGTATTCTGATCCAAGCGAAGCATTTGCAAAGAAATAAAAACCGGATTTGCCCGCGGGGACTGATAATTCGATCGATAAAACACGATCAATCTTATTAATCCCGTTATAAACCACTGCCCCGTTGTAATCTACAAAGTTTCTAATATCTCCAAACATTGCATTGAAAGCGGCATAAAACCTACCCCTTACTGAGAATCCGGCCTCAATCTCAGGCACATAAATATTTGATCTTCCATCAGGGAGACCGGAGCTGATAAAGCTTAGCCCTCCTCCGAGGTAAAGGTAATTATTGGCCAGTGGGTAAATTCTCAGGCCCAGTCCGGCCTGGAAATTATTTATGTAGGCTATCCTGGAAATATATGCAGATGCAGTAAAATCAAAGATGCCGGCATTATTTGTGAGACTGAAGCCTCCTCCAAAATTATTTTCTTTTGCGGGTAAAGCATATGCAGAAGTACCCATACCACTGGTAATAAATTCAATTATGGGGTAGGATGAGTTGATATAGAAGGCTGCAGGAGAAAATACCAGTCCTTTTTTCCCGGCAAAAACGAGGGAAAAATAATATTTATATTGATTGACGTACTGCGAATACTCAGGAACAAAGCGTGTTCCGTCTGAATAGTACAGGCTGTTTGTCCTCCTGGTATATGAGAAGCCATGAATAATACCTTTTCCTGGCTCAAGACCATGTGTAAGACTAAGACCAAGGCTCATCATTTTTACAGGTATATAGAAGGAACCCGGACCGGGATGCTCACTTTCGGTATTGTATGAGTCAAGAAGTTCACTGTTATTGTAGATAGAAGAGAAGTAGTTAAGGGAAGCCCTGTTCTTATTAGTGGTTCCGATGCCGGTCTTCCTTATTGCTGTTTCGCCGAAACCTGAGCTTATTGCATTTGCCAGCCACCATTTTCCTGAGAAGAGGTAACAATAGTAGATGTACTCAAGTGCTATCTGGTCGTTGTTACTGAACTCAAGCGCCTTCTCAAAATGTTTTACAGCCTGCAGGTACCTGGCTCTTTCGTAGTAACTTATGCCTGCCCTCATTCTCATATAGTAGTAGTCATGTCCCAGCGAGATGGCTTTGGCAGTACTCTGGGCAAGCGATTTCCATTCGGCATTATTGTAATCAGCATAGGTAAGTGAGTCATGATATCTGAAATCAAGTCTCTCCTGCCCTGAAAGCACGGGACTTAAAGTAAGCGCTGCCAGTATCAGTAATTTTAATCGCATTCTGCACTGATTTTTATTTTTCCACAATCTATAAGGAGGCTTTTTATACCTTTTTCTCCAATTACCGACCTGGAATGCATCTTCCTGGTAAGCTTTTTTATCACACTATTTGCAGCATCTGATTCAATTACTATTTCAGATGGTGATATCTCGTTATCAACAGAAACATACCTGAGCCTGTAAACCGATTTTATAAGGTTGGTGAAGGGAGCGATAAAATCGTTTAGAAATCGCACTTCGGGCTTAACGAAAAGATCCAGGGGAAAATTGTCAATTACTTCAAAGTTATTATAAAATCCAAGTGGCACCTTGTAGTGAGACAGGTAGAACCAATAGAGCAGGTCTTTCCTTCTTCCGTCATAGTGCTTAAACATAAGCATGTTACCATCGTTCTCGAAATAGGCCCTTGAGCCTGATCCTGTTGAAGAAATAAAGAGGTTATTATATTCATCTGTCAGCACTTCCCACTTCTCCATTCTTTCTGTTCCATTTTGGCTGACTTTAAAGTTAAGCTCCCTGCCAGGTATAAAGTCGAAAGCCTGTTTAAGAAGGTTTTCGCTTCTGATATTTGAAACTTTGTGATCCTGCACGGGATAATCAAAGCTCATCAGTCCGGTGTTGCTGCCGCTCTCATCTATATAATATGCCAGCGGGAAAGCCAGGGTTTTTGATCCTATATAAGGTGTTGACTGAAGTTGAAAATGCAGATGAGGATAGGGTGAGCGACCGGAGTTTCCACAACGGCCTATTATTTCTCCCTCTCTTATCTTCTGACCTTCCTTAACGTTTATTGAGCCAGGCACCAGGTGACTCAATGAGGAAAACAGGTAGTCGTTATGCCTGATAATCACCGTATTACCCCAGTTCTCCTTTACATTGGGTACTCCAAGGCTATTATCAGGTATATTATCAATCATGTAGACCACTTCACCATCGGCAGGAGCAACAACAGGCTTTCCATAGCAGTAGTAATCTTCAAGCAGCTTGCCTTCATTCTTAAACTGGGAATTACCTGCATCAGTAATAATAAAATCCCAGGCATGCCTCCATTCTCCTTTATGAGTGATATCGCCATCATGACCCTGCGAAACTGTCCATGAGCCATAAAACGGCAGCTTAATTCTTTCAAGGCCCGGCCTGAACCTGCTTATTGCATTTGTATATGAGTACAGGTTCTTTTCAGGGCTGTTTTGCTGGATTACTACTTCTGCAAGGCTCTCCGATGGTTTTATCCTGAATTTGAGTATATAAAGGAAAAGGAGTACGATAATATTGAAGGGAAGGGCAAAAACAGGCAGGGCAAAAACTGCAAAAACCGAAGCCATACTAATGGTTAGGATAGCAACGAGGGGAACAAGAATAATACTCCACAGGTACGACTTCCATGATGGTATTATAAAGAAGCCTCCCACTGCAATGGAGCTTAGAATATAGTTAAAGCCAATATAACTGTAATTAAGATCTGTAATACTTGCTCCCGTAAATTCGTAGAAAAGATAGGCTGTAAAGAATCCCAGCAGCGAAAGGGTAAATGCAATTCTTGAATGAAGAAGCAGGGCAAGGCTAATTATCAGGCCTGCAAGGATATTATACTGGAAAAGTATAGCGCCCAGGCTGATAAAATATATTTTCAATGGTCGTGCAAACTCCAGCCCGTTCCACCATTCATAAACATTAAGCATTTTCAGCCCGCCAAGGGTGTAAATATTATTTAGTGTGAATATTCCCCGCTCGCTTATTCCCAGCGAGGTAAATTCGCGTGTTGCAAGGGTAACAATCCAGGCTCCGATAATAAAGGGCACGCTCAGGTAGGGTAAGCCATATTTTCCTATAATACCCTGCATCGACACCGAAAGGAAAAGTGTTAAGATGGAAGCAAACAATATAATTACGGTTAAGATCAATGAAGGCTGGTAATAGATTCCCAGTCCGAGGCCAACAAGCAGGCTGTTGAACCCGTAAAGGCCCCTGGAGACAGTTCTTTTATCGAAGCCCATTATATATGCAACCAGGTTTGTTGTAATAACCGATATCAGACCGTAAACACCGGCATAGAGATCTGCAAAAGACACTATGACCAGGGCAAGCGCAAAGAACCTGCTATCGGAAAAGAATACCTGTGAATAACTGTTTAAAAAGCTCTTCAGATATATTTTCAGTCTTTCAATCATTTCTCAGCAAGATAGTCAGGAATATTCTCGTTAGTGCATATTGAATTTAGATCCTCTTTCTCTCTTATTACGTTAACGCTACCATCCTTTGCTATCATCACTACCCTGGGACGATAGGTAATAAACTGCATCCACTGTGTCATATTATAGGCCCCTATCCTTTTTATAACAAAGCTATCTCCTTTTTTCAAAAGAGGAAAAGCAATGGCTTCTCTGAGTATATCAATATTCATGCACAGGGGTCCGTAAATTGAAGTTTCCTCCAGGTGATCTGACACGGGTGCTGCCGGGTAAAATTCATGATCGTACCAGAAAGAGGTAAATAAAAGATTTACACCAACATCTACAACAGTAGACCGCCTGCCATCTGAAAGTCTCTTATTGGCAAGAACTGTTCCGAGAATATAACCGGCATCGTCAATCAGAGCCCTTCCTGTTTCGAGGATAAGTGAGGGTAGTTTTGCCGGACTTATTTCCGAATTCAGTATAGCACCTGTAATGGCATCGGCATAGTCGTCGAACGACGGAACCGTGTCCTTACCAGGCAAATAGGCTCCTTTAAGTGTATTTCTTGAAGCAAAGCCGCCACCCATATCGATGTATTTTACAGCATGGTCATATTTCCTGTCGACCCTTAAAGCCAGGTCGGCAAGTTTTGAAGCAGCAACTGCGTAAGCATTGGCGCTAAGCATATATGTGCCAATATGAGTATGCAAACCAACCAGTTCAAGCTTACCCGACATCATTATCCTGTTAAGAGCATCCCAGGCATCTCCATTCTCATAGTTAAAACCAAAACGATCCCACATAGGGTATATACCTGTATCCATATTTACCCTTATAGCCACTTTTGGTTTTGTGCCTGTTTCGCCTGCAAGAGCTAAAAGCGAATAGAGTTCATCGAAATGATCAATATGTATCAGGCTGTTATTTTTAACTGCCCTGGCAAGATCATCTGCTGATTTGTCGGGACCGTTAAATATTATCTGTGATCCTTTGATACCATTCTTGAGTGCCTTTTCATACTCGAAGCCTGATACAACCTCGGCCCATGATCCCTCATCGTGAAATACCCTGCACACGGCGTCGAGGTAATTGGTTTTATACGACCAGGCAAAGTTTACTTTGGGGTACCTGCTTGCGAAGGCTTCATAAGCCATCCTGTATGTTTCCCTGATTGTTTTTTCAGATATTACGTAAACAGGTGATCCATGTTCTTTAAGCAGCTCTGCAACAGGAACATTATCTATATGTGTGATAGGCTCGGAATGTACCGGCATACCGAATTTACTGGGCATACCTGCCCTTAGTTTCTTAATATATGGGCGTTCAAACTGTTTTTTCATTTTATATGATATTATAATTGGTCGTTCATACTTAACTTCTCAAATTCCGACATATCGGTAATCATATCCCAGGAATACCTGATAAACATTTTACCTGTTTTGTAGCTGGTAAAAGGTTTAACATCGTCGCCCAGGGCAAGCCTGACAAGTGCTTCAGGGATATTCTGACCAGCACCTACAGCCAGGTATACCCAGGCAGGTATGCGGGGGTTTATCTCAATCAGGAACAGTTCGTTCTTCTCCGACCTTATCAGCTCAAGTTCCATCCCTCCTCTCCACCTGGATTCTGAGATAAGTTTATTTGTAAGATCAAGCATCTTCCGGTCATCAAGGGTAACACCGGCCCATGCTTTGCCTTTATCTGTAATATATTGTTTGCGCATGGGCACGGCAGCAATGGTATTACCCCTCCCATCTCCCAGGGCAACAACGTTTACCTCGGTACCTCTTACAAACTCCTGTATTATTACCGGCAGTCCCCACCTGGCACTTATTTTCATAAAGTAAGCAGCAGCCTGGTCGCGATTATTTGCTATATAGGCATCATAGAACTTTCCTTTTACCACCAGGGGATATTCAAAGTCGTCTTTCAGTTTTTCAAGGTCGGCAAGTGAAGTATAGCCCTTACTGAAAGGTACTTTAACATCATATTTTTTACCATATGCAGGGAGGTTGCTTTTCTCGCGCTCCTCGTATTGTGCCCTGGTAGGCAGGAAAGTTGCTATGCCTGCATCTGCAAGCTGCTTCTCGGCTTTCATAAATGCCACCAGTTCTGCATCAAAGTTTGGAATCAGAAGGTTGATATTCTCCTTCTTATTAATTTCAAGTATCCTGGCAAGCAAAATATCAGAACCCTCTGAAGGATAGGGAATGCGATAGGTAAGATCTACGATATCATGCATATAGATTCCCGGTTCAAGACTTTCGTATGCCAGACCAATAATCCTTACATCAAAATCTTCAGAATCCCTGATACCTCTTATTACCGGGATTCCCGGGCCCGGGTTATCGGTATTGTTTAGCCCTGTAAGTGCTATTGTTATCTTCCTTTTACTCATCTTCGTCGATTAAGCTATATTGTCGCAGCATTCCTAAAAAATCATAGTAATACTTTTCAAATTCAGGTTGTTCCACATCATAAGTCTCAGTAATAATACCGGATATTTCGTCAATATTCTTACCGGCGTTCATCAGGCTGATGATCTCCTGCGCCTGCTCATTCAATGAAAAGGAGTCTCCGCTCGAAGGATCAAAAACAAAACCTGACTCACTCAACGCTATATTCTTTTTCAGTCTCATAAATAGTTATTTAAATAAATATATATGTGAATATTCAATATCTTTTAACTTTATACCGCTTCAATACAAAAATACCCTACTTTTTAAGGCAGGGTATTATAAGTAAGCGGGAAAAATCTATCTTTTTCTGACCCAGTAAGCAACAATAAGAAGGTACAACATACAAAACAGCAGCACCGACATACCAAATACATTATTGCTTATACCGGTAATCCAACCCATAATAGGCGGGAAAATTGCTCCTCCTGAGATGGCCATCATCATCAGGCCTGAGATCTCGTTGCTTCGCTGAGGGAACCTGTCAACTGCAATAGAAAAAACAAGCGGGAATATATTTGCCACAGCAAGCCCCACAATCACGATAAGCGCATTAATAAGCCAGATATTCCAGCTGTCTGATATATAGGGAAACAGCAGCATTACAGCCAGCGATACCAGGCCCAGAACAGATGTCCACACGAAGAAATTCCTGGATGATATTTTTGTCAGGATCAGTGCGCCACCAAAGGTACCAACCATACGCCCAAAGAAATAGAAGCTTCTTCCTGATTCGGCAGCTGTTTGCTCAATTCCGAAACTATTTATAAGAAACTGGCCGCTATTGGAATTAAAACCGACATCGATACCTACCACAACAAATATTGACAGTACCATAAGCAGAACAAACTTATTGCCCAGCAGCTTAAAGGCAGAGCGGAACGAAGCTTTAATCTCTGCATCCCTGCTTTCATTTAAGGGCGTAAGCCCGAGCCACAGAACTGTTAATATTGATACTATGCCAAAGGCGAGGAAAAGTATTTTCCAGTCGCCAAATCTCACAGCAAACATTGCGGCAAGAGGAGGTGCAATCATTGAACCTATGGCCTTTACAAACTGTGAAAAACTCAGGAAGCTTGAAGATCTGTTCCCGGGCACCACATCAACAAGCAGCGGGTTGGCTGAGACCTGCACTATTGTATTACCAATACCCAGCAGGGCAAAGCCCACCAGCACCATGGCAAAGTTATATAGAAAGAAGGGAACCAGCATGCCCAGTGCAGTAACCAGCATTCCTATGTTGAGCATAAAACGTTTGCCAAGCCTGGATTGCAGTATACCCACCGGAACCGACAACAGGAGAAACCAGAGGAAGGCTGCCGAAGGTATTAGCTGGGCCAGCGTGGGGCTCAGCTTAAGATCAAGGCTGATCCTGTCGACACCAATCCCTACCAGGTCAACAAAACTCATTACAAAAAATGCCATAAGTACTGGCAATACTTTAGTTATTTTTACTTTCTCTGTCATATTATTGAGTTAAAGGTTAAAGGTTAAGGGTTAAAGGTTAAAGGTTCAAAGTTTATGGTTTATGGTTTATGGTTTATGGTTTATGGTTTATGGTTTATGGTTTATGGTTTATGGTTTATGGTTTATGGTTTTAG
>JAZBNV010000012.1:0-42081 GCA_036350795.1 Marinilabiliaceae bacterium | reverse complement strand
CGGACCAAGGTGCCATGTAATGTGTCTTGACACTGAAACCGGAGACCTCCTCTGGACCATTGATCCGGTAAGGGACTACGGAGCAGAAATACCGCAATGGTATACTGCCCAGTGTCCGCTTATACATAATGATGTTGCTGTAATAGCAGTGGGAGGTGAATCACTGATGATGGGCGTAGACTGCAAAAGCGGCGAGGTATTATGGGAAACTCCCAATCCTGATAAATGGAAAATGTCGCACTCCTCGGTATTCCCGGCACGGATACACGGCAAACTTACCTATATATATATGGCTGTTGGGGGCATATGCGGCATTTCTGCAGAAGGTGAAGATATAGGGAGAATACTCTGGAAATCATCAGAATGGAACCCCACCGTAGTGGCAACAAGTCCTGTATACCTGGGTAATAATGAGATTGCATTTACTACAGGTTACGGTGCAGGGGGAGGCAAAATAAGCATAATCAAGGATGGTGAAAATTTCAGAGCTCAGCTTATTGAGAAGCACACACCAAGGGAGGGTTTGTCGAGCGAGCAGCAAACACCGATACTTAGTGGTAACTACCTGTGGACTATAAACACAAAGGATGCCGGGGCGCTCAGAAGCCAGCTGAGCTGCTACCATATTTCAGATCTTCATAACCCGGTATGGACCAGCGGTAAGGAAAAAAGATACGGACTGGGTCCATATATGCTTGTGAAGGATAAGATGTTTTTGCTTAATGATGATGCCGAACTTACAATGTTCAGGTTTAATACAAACAGTGTTGATTCGCTGGATAGTTTCAAACCCTTCGACGATGGGGTTGATGCATGGGGGCCGCTGGCTTTTGCCGATGGCTACCTTTTAATGCGCGACTCGCACAGGATGATCTGTCTTGACCTTCGGTCGCAAAGGGCAAAGGGCGAAGAGCAAGGAGTAAAATAGAAGATAAAAATGAATAGAAGGCATGCAGGAATAATATCAGTTGCTTTTATAATTATCTGTATAGGATATATTATATACGATGTCAGTACAGGTAAATCAGATAATATTATTGCGACTGTGGAAAAAGCATCCGGGGAGCAACAGACAAACTGGGTTATTGAAAGGGAATTCCATGTAGATTACGGGATTCTGAATGCGATCAAGGTAACTTATAATAACAGCATTATCTGTGGAGGCGATTCATTTCTGGCACTTTATGACGAGGAATTTAATGAGACCTGGAAAATAAATACCCCCCGGGCCATATTTGCTCTTGCATTCTTTAATGATACAATTTATGCCGCCTCCCAGGAGGAAATACTGATATTCAGCATTGACGGGGACTCTCTTGATACATGGGGTCCCTACGATGATAATGCTATCCTGACCAGCATATCTGCCAACAAGGAATATGTTGCCTTTGCTGATGCCGGCAACCAGCTGGTATTTGTGTGTGACAGGTATGGCGCATTGAAGTCTCTTGTAGGTCGCCCGGGTAAACAGTTTATAATTCCAAGCGCTTATTTCGATATAATGCTTACAGAATCAAACCAGCTTGTTGTGGCTAACACCGGCAAAAGACAGATTGAATTCAGAAATATTGACGGAGAGCTTACCAGGTCTTTCGGTGATGAAGGAGATGAGTTAAAGGATTTCTGTGGATGCTGTAATCCTTCTCACTTTGACATAAGCCCTGAAGGTTTGATTATTACTGCCGAGAAAGGTATAAACAGGATAAAGGTTCTGGATCTTTCAGGAAGGCTGGTTGAGCCGGTTACCATATCAAATTCTTTTGTTGCATCAATACCTCTGGATATTTCGCTTTCTCCTTCGGGAGAGATATATGCTGCCAACCGGGGCGACTCAAATATTTATGTATTTAAAAGAAACCATTAAGATGGACAGAAGGGATTTCACCTATAAAGCGATTAAAACAGGATTGGTGCTCGGTCTTTCAGGCCTCACCTTCCTGCTTGGCAAGAAGGTTGTGCTTAAAAGAGACTGCAAGTCCTGTCCTGAATATGCTGACTGTCCCGGATTAAAGAGCTGTAAATTAGAAAACGAATAAGTGGTCATGGACTGGAGGTCCTGATCTGTAATTAAGTTTATGACTAAGAATAACATATACCAGTCAAGAAGGGAATTCGTAAGAAAAGCAGGTAAGCTGGCTATTGCCCTGCCACTTGCCTATATTGGTGCAGACCTTCTTTTTAAGTCGGAAGCCAGAGATATGGTATGGCAGATTGATCCGCATAAATGCACACAGTGCGGGCAGTGTGAAACACATTGCGTACTGAAGCCCTCGGCGGTTAAGGTTATGCACTCCTTCGAAATGTGCGGTTACTGCGACCTTTGCAGTGGCTACCTGCGGCAGGGAGTAAAGGATCTCAATACCGGAGCAGAATTACAGCTCTGCCCTACCAACGCAATTATCAGGAAATTTGTTGAGGAGCCCTATTTCGAATATACCATTGTTGAAGAACTATGCACAGCATGCGGCAAATGTGTAAAAGGATGCAGTGATTTTGGTAATGGGTCACTGCACCTGCAGATAAATCAAAATATATGTAAAAATTGTAACCAGTGCAGTATTGCTGTTGCCTGTCCCTCAAATGCAATTGAACGGGTTCCCCTCAACCAGCCATATAAACCTAAATCCGGCTATGCAGCCACCGATAAATGATAAAACGCCTCCCTTATATTATATTGTTCATCCTGCTCATCTGGCAATCAGTGCTGGTTGCCCAGCAAAGATTTCCAAAACCTGAATTTGAGTCAGGCTATGATTATCCTGAACACCAGCTTGAGAAGCCAAGGAGCCAGGCATGGGAGTATATTGATATTGCCGTTTTGCTTGCCGTGCTTATTATTACAACCAACTTTACATTAAAAAGAAGAACAAGGACAGGGATATTATGGGTGTCTGTGTTTTCTGTAATATATTTTGGATTTATCAGGGAAGGATGTGTTTGCTCGGTTGGATCGGTTCAGAACGTTGCACTGGCCTTGTTTAATGATGCATATGCCATACCATTGTCAGCACTGCTTTTCTTCCTGATACCACTTGTTTTTGCACTTCTTTATGGACGCCAGTTTTGTGCCGGGGCATGCCCTCTGGGTGCTATACAGGAGCTAAGCGGCCTGTATCCGGTAAAAATACCAAGGAGTATTGAAGCAGCTTTGAGCACCATACCCTATCTTTACCTTGCCCTGGCTATCTTGTTTGCAGCAACCGACAGCCAGTTTATTATCTGTAAATACGATCCTTATGTAGGAATATTCAGGCTTAACGCTCCATCAACCATGCTGGTGTTTGGAGGGCTATTATTAATTGCAGGAATATTCGTAAACCGGCCTTACTGCAGGTTCTTCTGTCCATACGGTGTTCTGCTTAACTGGTTTTCCAGGTTCTCAGGAAAACATCTTACCATAACACCTGATAATTGTATCAATTGTAAACTATGCGAAAATTCCTGCCCCTATAATGCAATACTGCCTTCAACAATTGATGCACCAAAAGAAAAAAATTATAAATCCAGGAAAAGATATATTGTTTTTCTCCTGCTGATACCTGTATTCACCATAGCAATGACCTTACTCCTGTCTTCATTTTCTGATGAGCTGGCCACGGTGCACAGGGATGTAAGACTTGCACGTGAAATCCGTAAGGAGCTTGAATCGGGTGTTGCAGCTACCTCACAAAGGTCGGTTACCTTTAAAGAATCGGGTGAAACCATTAATGATCTCTATGCCAGGGAAGAGTATATACTTTCGAGATACAGGAAGGGAAGTCCTTGGACAGGCGCATTTCTTGGCCTCTCGCTCGGCATTGCCCTATTCTCCTTTACAATCAGGCGGGAAAGAGATGAATACCTTCCACACAGGGGAAAATGTTACAGCTGTGCCAGGTGCTTTGAATACTGTCCGGTTCACTACGAAAAAATTAATCTTAAATGAAAAGCGAAAAACTACATAACATAATAAAGATAACAGGTTATATTTCGGGCTTCTTCACTCTTTTCGTAGCTGTGATTCTTATTCTTGCCTATGTCCAGCTCGAATTAATTAAACCGCTCGAAAATCCCTCGCTCGAGGTACTTAAGGAGCAATTTGATGCAGATCCCAATAATGAAGACCTTAAAGAACAGATAAGGGCACTTGATCTTATGGCAAGAAGAGCATTCTTTGCTACCAGGTGGCAACTGGAAACCGGCACCTACCTCCTGCTTATCGGGGCAGGGATATTTGTACTGAGCCAGAGACTGCTTATCAGGAGCAGGCGCAGAATTCTGAATATGCCGGAAGAAGAATTCAACCTGCTGGAGAGATCCAGGAAAAGCAGGATTTATATCAGCATCTCGACGGCAGCAATAATAATTATTGCCTTTGTGGTATCGTTTATATTGCGAAGTACCATGCCGGCACCACAGAGGGTACAGACCGAACTGGTATCAGAAGGTGTAAGTATGACCGTTGATATTGTAGACCGGAGTATAGACAATAATGATAGTAAGCTCGCGGCCGGGGATGAGGAAGTCAGCCAGTCAGAAAGGCTCCCGCAGCAGGAAGCAGAGAACCCTGCTACCGTGGAGCCGGCAGAGGAAGATGCCGGAAGTCCTTCTGAAAAGAAAACCCAGGATCCGGCAGTCTTAAAAGAAAGCGAAAGTTCTGCATTTCCCTTTTTCAGAGGTCCGGGATCCAGAGGTTTTGCTCCTCCGGGTAATTACCCTACCAGGTGGGATGGCAAGACAGGCGAAAATATAATCTGGAAGGTAAGTGTTCCTAAAGCGGGTTTCAGTTCTCCGGTTATCTGGGCTGATAAAATCTTCCTTACAGGAGAAGAAGATGCTTCACTGTTCGTGATGTGTTTCGATAAGAATACCGGGAAGATACTCTGGACCGAGACTGCCAGCGGGGTTAATGGTGAGCCCCCCACTCAACCTGAAACATCAGAAGATACAGGGCTGGCTGCACCAAGTGCCGCAACAGATGGAAAAGTACTTTGTGCTATCTTCGGTAATGGTAACCTGCTTTGTTTTAACCTTGAAGGAAAGAGGCTCTGGGCAAAAAACCTCGGAGTGCCAGAAAATCATTACGGACATTCCTCGTCGCTGCTTATACATAATAATATCCTTATTGTACAGTATGATCATTATTCCAGTAAGTCCGTAATGGGATTTAACGCTAAAAGCGGTGAAAAACTATGGGAAACAAGCAGGCCAGTAGCTATATCCTGGGCTTCACCCGTACTGGCAAACTTTGGAGGTAAAGACCAGGTAATACTATCTTCGGATCCCTTTGTAAAGTCGTACGATATAAATACAGGACAGGAGCTATGGTCGGCACAGTGTATGAGCGGGGAAGTTGGCCCGTCTGTTGGAGTTAACTCAAAACAGGTATTTGCAGTAAATGAATTTGCTGTGCTTGCAGCCATAAATCCGGCCGCCAAGGGGGAAATTATATGGCAGGACAACGAATATACACCTGAAGTTTCAAGTCCGGTCGCCACCGATGAGCTGGTTTACGTGCTAACCACCTGGGGCGGCGTAGCGGCATATGATACGGAAAGCGGAGAAATAGCCTGGAGTCATGATTTTGACTATGGATTCTATTCATCGCCTATAATAGCAGGTGATATGGTATATATGCTTGACCAGGCCGGTGTAATGCATATAGTAAGTACTGAACGGGAGTTCAGGCTGGTTTCTGAATCTCCCCTCGGAGAGAGAGCCAACTGTACTCCTGCCTTCTCCGACAACAGGATATACCTGAGAAGTGATGAGCATTTGTATTGTATTGGGAAGTAACTGTCATCCTGAGTCTCGCGAAGGATCTATGAACTTGCCGGATTCTTCACTTCGTTCAGAATGACAAATAATAAATATTGAGTTGGTAAAGTACGAAAAAATAGAGAGCAAAGAGTGTAGTTGCGGAGATCAGATTTCTCTGGAAGAAATTCGTACTGCCGTTGAATCTGTGGTACGCGAGCTTGGGAAAGAAAAGGAGAAAGTAATACCCGTACTCCAGGCAGTACAGGAAAAGCTGAATTACCTTCCATCGGAAGCCCTTAAGTATATTTGCGAAATAAGTGAAATAACTCCCGGACAGATCAGCGGTGTGTCTACCTTTTATTCCCAGTTCAGGCATATACCGGCCGGGGAATATACAATAAAGGTATGTACCGGCACTGCATGCCATGTAAAAGGAGCCGGGCTGGTTAAAGATGCATTCAGAAGGGAACTCGGTATATCTGCTGATACCAGCACCACCGCAGATGGGAAATTTTCGGTTGAAGAGGTAGCCTGCCTGGGTTGCTGTACACTGGCACCGGTGGTTCAGATTGACGGAAAAACCTACGGCCATGTAAAGACAAGCGAGGCAAACAAGATCATAGAAGATTTTCTTTCGGGAGCCCGTGATGAAGAAAAACTTCCCGAGGCTTCTACCGGAGCAATAAGCAAAAATGAAATACGTGTCGGACTCGGCTCATGCTGTATAGCGGGAGGATCGAAAGACGTTCTTGGGGAGGTAGAGGAAGTTCTTAAAAAGTACAGGCTCGATGCAACAATAAAGTCGGTTGGCTGTGTTGGTGTCTGCAACCAGACCCCCTTACTAGAATTTGCTGCCAGTGATGGGGTGGCTAAACGATATACCAATGTCAGGACCGACCAGGTTGAGAATATTGTGCTTAAGCATATTAAACCAGAAAAAAGAGGTGTAAAACTCAAAACCCGCTTTAATGATTTAATTGACACCTTCCATAATGATGAAAAGCTTAACTCTCCGATTACTCTTCCTGACACAATCAGGGAGAAGTACCTTGACAACTTCCTGCTGAACCAGAAACATATAGCAACGCAGTACTACGGTGAACTTTCGCCTTTTTCGTTCCATGAGTATTCTGAGAAAGGAGGCTTTAAAGCTCTCAGGCATGTTGTGAATAATGAAAGTCCCGAATCACTTATAAAACTTATTTCCGAGAGCGGCCTGAGGGGACGCGGTGGGGGTGGATTCCCGGCCGGAACAAAGTGGGAAATAACCCGAAACAGTGCATCAAGAAATAAAGTAGTGGTATGCAACGGCGACGAGGGCGACCCGGGGGCTTTTATGGACAGGATGCTTATTGAATCATTCCCCTACAGGATCCTGGAAGGTATGATGATTGCTGCCTATGCGGTTGGTGCAGGCGAAGGAATATTCTATATCAGGGCAGAATACCCCCTGGCAGTTGAAAGGATGAATAATGCTATCAGGGTTTGCAGGGAAGAAGGTTTGCTTGAGAAAAAGCTGGGTAAGAGTGAATTCAGCTTCAGCGCAAAAATATTTGAAGGAGCCGGAGCCTTTGTCTGCGGAGAAGAAACTGCACTAATAGCCTCAATGGAGGGCGACCGGGGAAATCCCAGGTTCAGACCACCCTACCCTGCTGAAAAAGGTTTTATGGGGCTTCCAACACTGGTAAATAATGCCGAAACATTAAGTGCCGTACCCTGGATAGTGAACAATGGTGCCGGGGCGTTTAAATCGATCGGTACTGAAAAATCGAGCGGCACAAAGGTTTTTGCCCTTGCAGGCAAAGTAGCAAGAGGTGGCCTGATCGAAGTACCCATGGGAATAAGCATCAGGAAGATAGTTGAAGAGATAGGAGAAGGTGTAGCTGGTGACAGGACATTTAAGGCTGTTCAGATTGGTGGTCCTTCAGGGGGATGCATTCCTGCCTCGCTTGCCGATACACCAGTCGACTTTGATGAACTGAGTAAACTGGGTGCCATGATGGGATCTGGTGGACTGGTAGTTCTCGACGATACCGACTGCATGGTTGATATGGCAAAATACTTCCTCACCTTTACCCATGATCAGAGCTGTGGAAAATGCACCTTTTGCCGGGTTGGAACAGCAAAGATGCTGGATATCCTGGACAGTTTCAGTAAGGGGAAAGCAAAGCTGGAAGAACTGGACAGGCTTGAGGACTTATGTTACTCTGTAATAAACGGGAGCCTCTGCGGACTGGGAAAGACTGCGCCAAACCCGGTGCTGACAAGCATAAAATATTTCAGGGAAGAATATGAAGCTCATACCAGGGGTATCTGTCCTGCAGGTAAGTGCCCTGACCTGATAAACTACAGGATAAACGATAAGTGTATCGGCTGTACCCTTTGTGCAAGGGAATGCCCGGTAGATGCCATTGAGTACAGACCCTACGAAAAACACGAAATAGATAGCGAGCTTTGCATAAAATGCGATAGTTGCTTCCAGGTTTGCCCGGCAAATGCAATAGAAAAATAAGATGCTTGAATTAAAGATTGATAACAGTATAATCAGAGTTAAAGAGGGAACTACTGTGCTTGAGGCTGCCAGGATGAATGGTATAAATATTCCATCACTCTGTTATAATAAAGATCTGCCACATTTTACATCCTGCATGGTATGCATGGTCAGGGACCTCGGGTCGGGCAAATATATACCATCATGCTCGGCCACAGCCAGTAACAATATGGAGATTGATGCCTCCGGACCTGAAGTACAGAAATTAAGAAAGGAAGCACTTTCGCTTCTCTTAAGCGAACACAGGGCTGAGTGTGAGGCGCCCTGTACAAATGTCTGCCCTGCCGGCTATAATATACCGGAGATTAACAGGCACCTTGCCAGTAAAGATTTCGGGGCAGCATACGATGAAATCAGGGACAGTATAAAAGAGCATGGATTTGCCTGCGAATCCTGCCCGGCACCATGCGAAAAAGCCTGCAGGCGAAAGATGATGGATAGTACTATCTCCATAAGGCAGCTGCTGATATTCCTGCATAAGCAGAATAATACCGGGGTCAACATAAAAACGTTTAAAGGCCTTGAGAAGGTAAAGAGCTTCAATTCGGTCATAGGCAGGATTGAAGAAGCTGAGAAAGCGGAGTGGCTTAAAGAATGTGTCAGGGGAAAAGCCAGGTATACAAATCCAGCCAGCCAGGAAGAAGCTGCTGATGAGGCTGCCTCTTGCCTGCATTGCGATTGCAGGGCTAAGGATAACTGCAGCTTAAGAGCTTATTGCGAGGAGTACGAGATTAAAAACCCCGTAAGGCTCAGAACAGGTCCTCCAATAGAAAAGAAGATAAACAGCAAATCCGGCCTGGTTTTTGAAAATGCCAAGTGTATTAAATGCGGTCTGTGTGTAAGAATCAGCACTGACTCAACAAAGAACCCTGCTCTGTGTTTTACAGGCAGGGGGTTTATGACTTTAATATCGGAACCTGTGAGTTACGGTTTCGATGATATCGGGCCCGACAACATTATAAAGGCTGTTGAAGTTTGCCCTACAGGTGCCCTGGCGATAGACAGGGGCTTAATTGTAGATAAAAGAATTGAGATTTAAGATTCTAAATCAGAGAAGTGAAAAGTTATTGGCTCATATTGATTTTTACTCTTAGCACCCTTACATTCTCTTTCGCCCAGGAAGGGATAAAGGACTGGGCAATGTACAGGGGCGAGAGCGATCTGTCGGGCAGAACCGAATCTGAATTGCCTTCAAATCCATCACTTAAATGGAGTATAAAAACTAATTCCAGAACACTTTCATCGCCTGTGGTAAGCAATGGAATAGTATACTTCGGCAACAATGATGGCATATTGTACGCTGTAAATTCTGAAGGCGAAGTGTTGTGGAAATACGAAACAGGTACATCCATTGAAGCTCCGCCTGTTGTAATTGATAATAAGGTTATATTCGGAGCTCTTGATGGCGACCTGAGAGCACTCGATGCCGGTACAGGAAAGCTGATCTGGACCTATGTAACAGAAAACCAGATAATGGGATCTGTTAATATCTGGAGCAGAAATAATAAAACCCTGATCATTTTCGGTAGTTACGATTATAACCTTCACTGTGTAAATCCTGGTGATGGCAGCGGAGTATGGAAACTCGAAACAGATAATTTTGTGCACGGTACACCGGCTATTTCGGCACTTGGAATTGTGTTTGGCGGATGCGACGGTATACTTAGGGTTGTGGACCCTGAGACCGGTAAGGAGAAGAAAAATTCAAACCTTGGTGTTTATATTGCCTCCTCCCCTGCTCTTAGCGGCAGTTACGCCTTTGTTGGATCGCATGAAGGACTTTTTTATTCGATAGATCTGAATTCGATGAAAGTAAAGTGGGAAATACCGGGTCGTGATGAGTACAGTGTTATTATGGCTACACCGGCCATAAGGAAGAACAGGATAATAGTTGGATCAGAGGACAAGTATCTTTATTGCTACAATGCAACTGATGGCAAAACCCTGTGGGAATTCAGAACCGGCGGAAGGGTTATAGGATCAGCTGTGGTTTCACCTTCAAAAGTCCTTTTTGGCAGCAGAGATGGAAAGGTCTATATCCTGGACATTGAAAGCGGAGAAAGAATCTGGGATTTCGATACCGGCAAACCTGTCTCCTGCTCTCCTGCCATCTATGGTGATATGTTTTATATTTTAACAGAGGATGGCAGGCTCCTCGCATTTGAAAAATAACACTTATATGAAAGCCGCATATCTTATAACCGGATCGGGCACAAATTTTTATTGCAGTAACTGCCACCGCGACAGGCTTTATGTAGAATCCTTAAAAAAGGCAGGTGTCGATATCGAAGGTGTTCCGCTTTATCTCCCCCCGACAGGTGTGGAATATGGTGAGGAGTTTGAAAATCCCGTTTTCTTTGGCGCCGTTTCTATGTACCTGCGCGACAGGGTTAAAATGTTTGAACATATGCCCTCTTTTATGGACAGGATACTCGATTCTCCGCCCCTGTTGAAATTTGCATCAAAAAAGGCAAGTTCAACAAGGGTTGAAGGATTTGAAGAAACAACTCTTAATATGATAAGGGGTGATGACCCCAATAAGCAGAAAGAAATCAACAGGCTGTCAGAATACCTTTCAAAAGGAAGAAAACCGGATGTCATACACCTGGCCAATGCTCTTATAATGGGTCTGGCATCGCAGCTTAAGAGTGCCCTGGGTGCGAAAATTATTTGCTCTCTGCAGAACGAGGATGATTGGATTGAGGGAATGGCAGAACCATGGAAATCACAGGCCTGGGAACTTATTGGAAAAGAGTCGGTAAATATAGATGCATTTATAAGTCCAAGCCAGTATTTCAAGGATCTGGTAGTAGAGAAAACAGGCATTCATCCCGGCAAAATAAGTGTTATTCCTTCAGGCCTTGAAAAGACTGATCTTGAGAATATTGAACACAACAATACCATGAAAGCAATTGGATTCTACTCGAGGCTCAGCGAAATGAACGGGCTTGACAAAATTATAGATGCATTTATCAAAGTAAGCAGATCGGGTAAGGTACCTGGCCTGGAGCTACACCTCTGCGGGGGATATACAGCCGATGATAAACCCTTTCTGAAAAAACAGCTGCATAAGATACACGAAATGAAGCTTGATGACAGGATAAAAGTATACCATGGTTTCAGCGGAGATCAGAGAAGAGAGTTTTTCAGTGCTGTAGACATAATGAGTGTACCGGTAAACAAACATGATGCTTTTGGTCTTTACCTCCTCACTGCTAACTCAGCCGGTGTTCCGGTTGTACAGCCTGCAACAGGGGCTTATCCCGAGATTGTAGGGGCTACAGGCGGAGGAATAATTTACGAACCCGACTCAGTTGATAAACTTACCGAGACGATTATTGAACTGTATGAAAAGCCTGAAAGAATATCCAGCCTGGGGAAAAAAGGCAGACTGGGTGTAGGGGAAAGATTCAGCCTGGAGAAAATGGCTGAAAGGATTAAGGCAGTATATGAGAGCCGGGTATAACTAAATAAATACAGGCATATGCTTGAACTGAGAAATATTACAAAGTCTTATCCCCAGAGGGGGTCGGTGCTGGAAGGACTTAACCTTCAGCTTAAGGCTGGCGAGACAATAGCTATAAAAGGGCCGTCCGGGTCAGGAAAAACCACCCTTCTGAATATTATTGGTCTTCTTGACAAAGCTGATTCGGGCCAGGTATTATTCAATAAGAGCGATATAACGGCATATAGCCCGGAAGAAGCTGCCAGGTACAGGCGCAACAGTATTGGCTTTGTTTTCCAGGATCACCTCTTGCTTCCGCACCTGACAATAATTGAAAATATTTACCTGCCACTACTGGCAGATAAAAAGAAATCTGTCTTTGATGAAAGGAAAGAGTGGGTGGATTCTCTTATAAATGAAACCGGGATATCACATATCTCCGCTAATTACCCGCATGAGGTTTCCGGGGGTGAGGCTCAAAGAGCAACCCTTGTCAGGGCCCTGGTTAATAAACCATTTTTACTGCTGGCCGACGAGCCAACCGGTTCTCTCGACTCGAAGAACGGGGAGATTCTGGGAGAATTGATCAGCAAAATAAACAGCGAATTTAATATCTCGGTGCTTGCCGTTACTCATTCAGATAATTTTGCAGCCCATTTTAAGAGTGTATTAAGTCTGAGTGCCGGAAAACTGAAGTAATTATTCAATAGTTAAATGAGATTAAGCGTCCTTCATATTGTATTAAAAGGCCTGAGGTTTTACCGGAAACAATATTTTTATCAATTCCTGATTATTACTTTCCTGGCTGCAGTTATAACTGCATCTCTTCTTACAGGAAGTTCAGTCCGCAGAAGTCTGCTTAATCAAAACCTGGAAAAGCTTAACGGTACTTCTTTTGTAATAAGCTCAGGTAATCGTTTTATTCCTGTTTCCTTTATGGAAGCACTCAGACCGGAAAATAATATAAGTGCAGAAGGTATACTTGAATTAGGAGGATGGGCAAAGAATTTCTCTACAGGAGTATCTGCTCTGGATGTTAAGGTAGTAGCTGTTGAGAATTCTTTTTTTGATTTTGACGGGATAAGCAATGAGCTGTCTCTGAATTCCGGCGAAGCAGCGGTAAACCGGAAACTGGCTGACAAAATTGGAGTTTCTGTGGGAGATGATATAATCCTGAGAGTATCGAGCCAGTCTGAATTGCCGGCTGACTCGCCATTTGCACCGGAGAAAGACCCTTATGAGTCCTATGTACTAACCGTTACACATATACTGGAAGGAGTTAATGAAGAAAACTTTTCGCTGGGAATAAACCAGGTAAAGCCCCTTAATATTTTCCTGCCTCTCTCTGAATTCCAGGGATTATTTGATGGTGAAAAGAAAATTAACCGTGTTATTATTAAGGATAATCCGGATCTAAGCTATATTAAGGTAGCTGAAGCACTGGAGAAGGTTTTCACACCCTTACATGCCGGCCTGACTGTAAGAGAAGTGCCAAAGAGCAAAAAAACGGAGATAATCTCAGAGAGGGTATTTATCAGCGAAGATGAACTGCAGGAGATTCAGGAAGAGTTACCTGCCGCGAGGCCTGTCCTAACCTACCTTGCCAACAGTTTCAGGTTGGGGTCACGACATACTCCTTACTCATTTATTACCGGGATAAGCCCGGGTATTAACAAAGAAGTTCCCGCTGAGAATGAAATATTAATAAGCAGATGGCTTGCAGATGATCTTAAGGCTGATATTGGCGATACTGTATATGTTGATTATTTCGTTGCCGGATCGTTCAAGAGCTTTATTGAGAAAACAAGTGCCTTCGTTGTGTCGGGCTTCTTTGACACAGAATCGGATATCACTGATCCTGAACTTATGCCCGAATTCCCGGGAATCTCGGGAAGCGAGTCCTGCAGCAGGTGGGATGCGGGCGCGCCAATCGACCTGGACCTTATAAGAGAGAAGGACGAGGATTACTGGTATGATTATAATGGAACTCCAAAGGCATTTATAAATTACAATACTGCCCTATCAATCTGGGGCAACCAGTTCGGACCTGCCACAGCCATCAGGTTTACTGACAGGATCAGCAAGGACCAGCTTATTGAATCTTTAAAAGGTAAAATAGATCCCTTCAAAAGCGGATTTTCTCTTATAAATATTAAAGAAAATTCTTTAAATGCAGCCAGGAACAGTGTAGACTTCACCTCCTTATTCCTGGGACTCGGATTTTTTATTATCCTCTCAGCCATTATCCTGCTCTCTCTTGTTGTTACCAGCCAGATGGAGACAAGATATGGCCAGTTAAAAACATTGAAATCGATTGGCTTCGAAAACAGCAGAATCAATTCTGTACTGTTTATGGAGGCAATATTCCCGGCCCTTGCAGGGACCGTGGCAGGTATTTTTGTCGGGGCAATTCTGGATAATATTATAATATCCGCATTAAATACCGTGTGGAAGGGTGCCGTACAGACCGACACTCTGTCATCCTACCAGGATATAGGATCCTTTCTGCTTGGGTTTGCATCATCATTTATAATAATCCTTATAAGCCTCAGGCTTCAAATCAGTCAACTGCTTAAGAAAGCCTATATAAAAGATATACAGCCACGTAAGGGATTTATTATTAAAAATATCAGAACTTTATTCCTGGTATCACTTATAGTCAGCCTGGCTGCTCTTGCTGCTTCTCTTGCAATGGGCACAGGAGAGACAGGTATATGGTTCCTGAGTGGCACTATGAGCCTGATAACACTGATTCTCCTTATTTTGCTTTTCCTTAAGCTTATATCTGAGTCGACAAAAGAAGATTATATCAGTCCGGGGAAAAGTTCCTGGAAATATTTTGGCCGCTACCCGTCCAGGGCCATAAGCCCGGTAATATTCCTGGCAGCAGGATTGTTTGTAGTAATAATAACAGGAGCCAATCGCAAAAGCTTTAACCGGTCTGATATCAGTAAAGATGGTGGTACCGGTGGTTACTTACTTTGGGGTGAGACGGCAAGTCCGCTCCTCTTTGATCTCAATAGTACAAAGGGACGCTACGAATACAACCTGGATGAGGAAAGTCTTAAGGCATGGAGCTTTGTTCAGGCAAAAAAAGTATCAGGAGATGATGCCAGCTGCCTGAACCTGAACCAGGTTGAGAGTCCGCCTTTACTTGGACTTAATTCAACTGTTTTTGCAGATGAAAAAAGGTTCAGCTTTGTAGAGAAAATAGACGATAAATACGACCCATGGGCAATGTTAAACTCACTTCCCGAAGAAAATACTATCTATGGAATAGCCGATCAGACAGTTCTGCAATGGAGCCTTTTCAGGGAAGTGGGAGACACTATTAAACTGGCTGCTGAATCAGGAGAGGAGCTAAATATTGTTATTGCAGGAGGTCTGGCTGCATCAGTGTTCCAGGGTCATATAATTATCAGTACCGAAAATCTCAAGATCTACTACCCTTCAGTTTCAGGATCTTCAGTCTTCCTCGCAACAGGCGATCCGGGGCAAATGGAAGATAATCTTGCTTTGCTAAGAGAAAGATTTGAACCTTATGGAATAGATCTGGATTATAGCTCGGCGAGACTTGAATCATTTTACGAGGTAACCAATACTTACCTGGATGTTTTTCTTACCCTTGGAGGAATTGGAATGGTACTTGGAGTAATAGGCATGGGCTTTGTGCTGCTCAGGAATTTTACATTCAGGAAGAAAGAATATGCATTAATGATGGCAGAAGGCTATTCCCTGGCATCTATCCGCTCAGTAATATTAAAGGAGCATCTTCTGATTCTGAGTGCAGGCATACTGCTTGCCGTTATCAGTGCACCACTTGCCACTCTTCCATCGCTGCTGGGGACAGGTTCTGTACCAATAGTGATGATTTCAATAATGATATTACTGGTTTACCTGGTTGGTTTCGGGGCAATTCTAATATCTCTCAGGAATTTACCCGGCAACAGTCTTGTGTCCATTCTCAGGAAGGAATAGCTTTATCACTGCTCCTGCGCCATTACTCCGGCAACATCTTTGAGCCTGTCGATAATTTGTATTCCCTGCGGACACAAAGGTTCACATATTCCACACTCAATACAAGCCAGAGCTTTTTCGTCTTCGGTAAGTACTGCGTTGTACATTATCCTTGAATTCAGCCTGGTTTTATTATCATCAAAGCGGTGGTAATTATTATAATACAGGAAGTTCCTGGGTATATCAACACCATTCGGACATGGCATACAGTATCCACAGGTAGTACACTGTACCTGGACCTTACTGTTCATTATCTCTTTCACCCTGTTTACTGCCTGTATTTCTTCTTTGCCAAGACATCCTTCTTCAGACCTGTCGGCTATATTTAAATTTTCTCTTACCTGCTCAAGATTATTCATACCGCTGAGAACAACATGTATATTATCATGGTTCCATAACCAGCTTAATGCCCAGTCGACAGGCTTCCTGTCAGGCTTAACCTTCTCAAACTCTTCGATAGCATCAGGGGGCATAGTAACTGCAAGGCTTCCACCTTTAAGTGGTTCCATAATAACTATTCCCAGTCCCTTTTGTGCCGCATATTCAAGGCCCTCCCTGCCTGCCTGGTAGTTTTCGTCAAGGTAATTATACTGTATCTGGCAAAAGTCCCAGTCATAGGCATCAACAATCTCCTTAAATAGTCCGATGCTGTCATCATGGAAGGAAAAACCGGCATACCTTATCCTCCCATCTTTCTTTGCTGAATCAAGAAAACCAGTAAGATCCAGGGGTTTAAGAGCCGACCAGTATTTCTTATTAAGTGCATGAACCAGGTAGAAGTCTATATGATCAGTCTGTAGTCGCAAAAGTTGTTTTGCCAGGTATTTATCCATATCCGACCTTGCCCCAATAAACCACGATGGCAGCTTTGTTGCCAGCATCACCTTATCCCTGTATCCCTCAGCCAGTACTCTGCCTACAAAGGGCTCACTGGCACCTCCATCCGGCGTTCCTTTACCATGGTAGGGATATGCTGTATCTATGTAATTCAAACCATTCTCAATGGCGTGTATTAACATCTCTGAAGCCTTTTCCTCATCAATTCTGCTGATATCATTCTCAAGTACAGGAAAGCGCATACATCCAAAACCAAGAATTGAAAGGTCTTCATGTATGCGTGGCATTTTACGGTATTTCATTAAATTATGTTTATTTACCTACGGCTATTAATTTGCTCTGTGTTCTGAAATATATAATACCATCGGTAATAGCGGGTACAACCATACAAACATCGTTTAAAGGGATGCTCTTAATTACTTCAAACTCCTTACCGGCTGTTAGTATATAGACCAATCCAAGGTCATTAACAATATATATTTTGCCGTCGGCTGCAACCGGAGTGGCAATAAAACTCTCTGCCTTGCCCAGTTTTTCACGGTAAAGCTCCTTTCCCGTAAGTGGATCATAGCAGGTCAGCTGCCCGTTCCAGCGCATATTATAAAGAAAGCCCCTGTACAATAGTAGTGACTGCATATAGGCACCCCCGCGGGGTATACTCCAGGCCACTCCTTTATTTGACGTTTTATCCTTATCAAGAGTTATATCACCCCTGGCGTTCTTCTTAACAGCAAGAATTGGAGAACTTGGTCCGTGTGCACTGTTAAAATAAATCAGGCTATCTCCAACAATCGGAGTAGGTATCGGCACATCGCCTCCACCCGACATCTTCCATATCTCCTCTCCTGTGAGAAAATCATAGGCACCCCTGTGCTTATATCCATTCAGCACTACCAGGTCACGTCCATTATACTCATAGATATTTGGAGTGCACCATGTAGGATATTCATCACGCTCTTTTCGCCATATCTCCTTCCCTGTTTTCAGATCGAAGGTTGCAACAAAGGATTCTCCCCTTACATCACTCTGGATAACCACAACTTCTTTGTGAATAATTGGCGAGCTGGCAAATTCCCAATCTGCCCATTCTGCATTAAAGGCACCTGCATCAAGTTTGCCAAAATCCTTTTCCCATACAAGATTACCTTCAAAATCGTAGCAGTACAAACCTTCTGATCCAAAAAATGCAACAATATACCGGCCATCAGTAACAGGAGTGCAATTTGCATGTGAGGACTTAGGATGTCGACCTACTTCAGGAACGCCGGTATAGGCTGTTCTTTCCCAAAGCATTTTGCCGGTTTTAATATCAAATTTATATATCTTATAAATATGTTCGGGGTTTACTACAGGATCACTTGAACCAAAAATACCTGTTTTAAAGCCGCTTGTGTCGGCATCACTGATAGCAGTGGTCAGAAATAAATTATTGCCCCATATTATTGGAGATGATAAAGCAAGTCCGGGAATATCAACTTCCCACTTAATATTCTCTCCCGTTTCAATATTCCAGGTATCCGGCAGGTTTACATTATCAATAAAAGCTGAAGAATTAGGTCCCAGGTAACGTGACCACTGGCGGTCAGGGTCTAATTGAGTCTGGGCAAAAGTATTCTGCAGAAGAAAAAAAGCAAGCAGGGTTAACAGTAGGTTTCTCATAGTATGGTGACTGAATATTTGTTTATTTGTTGCTTTGTTGATTACCAATTGCGATCAGCTTATTCTCTGTCCTGAAAAATATAACACCATCTGTTATTGCCGGTGTTGTCATAAAAACATCGCCAAGTTCGGACATGCTTTCAATTTTAAACTCCGGTCCTGCAGGGATGGTATAAACTTCACCGGCTACACTGGCAATATAAATTTTTCCATCGGCTGCCACAGGTGAAGCCAGGAAGAAATCGGCCTTCCCGATCTTTTCCCTGAATTTTTCTTCGCCCGTAACAGCATCGAAACAATTAAGCTGGCCGTTATACCTCAGGTTGTAAAGGTATCCCCTGTACAACAACATTGTCTGCATATAAGATCCACCCCTGGGATAACTCCATGCTACTCCGCTATTGCTTGTTTCATCTTCCTTAAGAGTAATATCGCCAGTTGCATCCTTTTTTACCGCGAGTACGGGTGCAAACCTGCCATGGGCAGAATTAAAATACACCAGCTCATCACCGATTACAGGTGTGGGGATTGGAATATCACCACCTCCCGACATCCGCCATATCTCCCTGCCTGTTAAAAAATCGTATGCCGCCCTGTACTTATAGCCATTTACCACAACAATATCCCTGCCTTTATAGGAGTACACATTGGGAGTAGACCAGCCCGGGTATTCATCTCTGCTTACCTTCCAGATTTCTTCGCCTGTTTCGGCCATAAAAGCTGCCACAAAAGAATCTCCCAGGACATCGACCTGTACCAGTACAACACCCTTATGAAGTATGGGCGAACTGGCAAACTCCCACTCAGCTGATTCGGTATTAAAGAATACAGATTTGAGAACTCCGAAATTCTTATCCCACAATAGGTTACCATCTATATCATAGCAATAAAGACCTTCTGACCCAAAAAATGCAACAGCATATCTTCCATCGCTGGCCATTGAGGTATTGGCGTGGGTAGACATAGGGTGACGTTTGATTTTTGGAACGCCCTCCACAGGGGAATCTTCCCATATAATATCGCCTGAATGCTTATTAATACAGTATACCTTCCAGGTATGTTCTGAACTATCCTCAACAGGCTCTACAGATCCGCTTAAGTTGGTACGCAGTCCGGAGGTATCCTTCTCGCTGATTGCTGTTGTAATAAATAACCTGTCACCCCATATTACAGGACTGGAGAGTGCCAGCCCGGGAATCTCTTTCTCCCACAATAAGTTATGGCCTGAATCAATATCCCAGTTAAGGGGTAGATTTACATTATCCAGGTATCCCTGCGACTTGTGGCCCCTGTATGAAGACCACTGCTTTTCCGGGACCGGATCCTGTGCACTGGCAGAGAATAATGCCACGATAGATATAAGGGATAATCCCAATATTGCTTTTTTCATATACACGATAATTTAAGGTTCTTTAATATGAACGAAGGCAAGATAGTAATTATCCACAAGCTGCACCAGAGCCTTTTTACTATTCTGCGGCAGAGAGAAACAGACCGTTAAAAAACATCTTAAATGTACCATGCGACTGGGCTCTGAAAAGCACCTCAGGCCCGAAGAGGTACATCTTACCACTTCCATAGTCTGCTTCAGCAATAGCAGAGCCTCCAAAGAGGCGATCCTGTCCCCAGGCCCATCCGCTTCTGAGAGGCTTATCACTATCAAACCAGGCTACCGAAGTTAAGCCCTTTTTGTCTGCATCAGGATCAAAGCGGAAGACGGGGCTGTTACTGAAGAATATATCTGCCCTCTCTTTCATTCCATATGCAATTGGCAACTTATTATTTACCCTTACATTCAGGATTGAACTAGGAATAAAATATTCCTCCCGGGGCAGACTTTCGCCTTCGGCATTAATAATATGATCCTTCATAGGCAGTCCTGCATGGTAGCCAATGTTTACAGAACTTCCTATGGCTATAAGAGTTCCTCCCCTTTCAACAAACTCAAGCAGCTGGGGTATAGTCTTTTCTGATGTTACTGATCCGAGCCAGCTCCTGTATTCAGCAGGTATTGATTTTGCATAAGTGCCATCGGGGGAATTCCTGGGCGAAACTCTTGTCTCTCCGGCCGGGATAGCACCACTTACAAAAACAAGGACATCATATTTTTTATTCAGCTCGCCCTTATCCAGTTCCTGTGGAAAAACCAGGTTAAATGGAAATTCATATTGCTCGAGGAGCCATCTTGTCCATCCCGAAGGCATTGAACCGCCATAGCGATCCCAGAGACCAATCCTCACAGGATTTATTTCAAGCATTTCTTCAGTATCTCTTTCTGTTACACCCTGGAAACTGACTCCGAGCTCGTCTGACATTTTCAACAGTAACCCGGGGGTATCCTTTTTTGTTTCAAAATAAATAGTTCCGGCAGGGTAAAGGGTTCCGTCAATAGTCATATCCGACAGTGTCCAGAATATCCTGTATTTATTTTTAAGCAGCCTGTTGCTTACAATTGAATAGTTATTGACTGAATGGCTCAACAGGAATGCTTTAGCACCAGGATTATATACCTTACCGGGCATTGGAGAGCAAACTTCATCAATAGTTTCGAATGGTCCGTCGAAACCATCCAGTATCCTGTCGAATTCAATTCCCATCTGGAAAGCAAGTGTATAGCCTGCATTATCGTAGGGCGGAATTGGTGGTCCGCCTTCGTACATAAAATCATCAGGATGGTCCTGGGGTTCAAAAAGATCCATTATGTGGGGCCTGAAAGCCTGGTCGGTTTTAAATACATATGATCCTTCCGGGTAAGTTTTGCCATTTACCTCGAACTCCCTGGCAGCCCTTAATACCTCAACTCCGTTTTTAATAAAAGTATTGATAAAGTGAGTGGCAGTAGCAAAATCTTCCTGGTCGGAAGGGATAATATATCCACGCGGATCCCTGTTTTCAGGTTTTTTAAACAGCTCGTAATACTTTGGGTCAACCCCGCTTCCACGCCTGTTCATAGAAGGTCGCATATCAGCAGAACCTTCCCTGTCCTTCCTGATATCCTCGCTTACCATATCAACAATATCCGGATGCACGGTCCAGTTATCCCCTGATCCCTTCTGTATATGGTTGCGGCCCATAAGGTAACGGTTCATCAATATGATCTCACGGTTTCGTGAGGCATAATCGAGAATAGCCCTGTTCATCGTTATTGAATATTCGATAGCCTCCCTGAAAGGGAACACACGGGGAGCATGAGGCAGAGGTACATCCATCGACGGCAGTTGCCTGTCAGGATAAAACGAAAGGGTATAGGGTGTAGGATTTCCCTTTATTTCCGTAAGTATTCCAATCTGGTTGTGAAAGTAACCGGTTGTCCTCAGGTTGCCGTTAAACCAGGTTGAATAGCTCGATGTGGACCTCATTCCGCTTCCTCCCTTACCTTCTGAGATAAGCCTGCTATGCATTGCCAGTCCAACCGATTGTATCTGGCTTACAAGTATCGGGTCGAACCAGTAGTTAGGCGGATCCCTGAATGGTGGTACAAACACAATTATATCGCTTGGTCCGGTCTGGTGATGATTGTACATTATCTGCGGGTACCACTGCCTGTACATAATATTTGCCATATTTGCTGTTTCAGGCTGGGTTGCCATATAGGAGTCGCGGTTATTGTCATGTCCGACATATTTCTGGTAAAGGCGGGGCAGCCCGGAGGTAGATCTTTCTTCAGGTACTTCTTTACTCATATACCAGTCGGCAACCAGTTCAAGTCCGTCAGGGTTGGCCGGTACTGCAAGCAGGATAATATCATCAAGAAAGCGGAGGGTTTCAGGATCATCAAGGCTCACCATCCTGTATACCATTTCCATAAGCTGATGCGAGCCTACCACTTCTGTTGCATGTAAGCCACCATCGATCCATACTACAGCCTTACCGTCCCGGGCCAGCTCAGCAGCTTCATCTTTGTCAATATCCTTTGCCAGTGCCAGCCTGGCAGATATATCCCTGTACTTCTGCAGGTTTCCATGATTCTCAGGTGATGTTATGATGGCCATAAGCTGTCTTCTTCCCTCGGCTGTGACGCCGATATCCTTCAATATCATCCTGGGTGATTCCTTTTCGAGAATCTTCCAGTAATCAATCATCGATGAATAGTTTATAAGATGATAATCAGCTCCTATTTCTATCCCAAAGAATTCTTCGGGAGAAGTAATATTTGTCTGTGCAGACAGAGTGGAGACAGTTAAGCCCATCAGGAAAGCAAGCAGTAAGTTTCTGGAATATGTTTTCATTGTTACTGGTTTTATAAATGCAAATGTTAAAATAATAATTTTAAGGGGGGTTTTAACAGAAAGCACAGGCTTTAACTAAAATTAACTAAATCAATTTCTTAAAATCTACTATTTCGGATAAAAACAAAAATGGTGCAGGTTTTTCGTCCTGCACCATTAGTTATAATCGGATAATTAATATCTATCCTAAATAGGATCTTAATAATTTACTTCTTGATGTATGTCGGAGCCGGCGTATAGCCTTCTCTTTAATCTGTCTTACCCGCTCACGGGTCAATCCAAATTTCTCACCAATCTCCTCCAGCGTCATTTCCTGCGTACCAATCCCGAAGAAATACTTTATTATATCCCTCTCCCTTTCAGTAAGGGTAGTAAGGGCCCTGTCAATCTCACGGGCGAGTGATTCGTTAATCAGTGATTTGTCAGCAATAGGAGAATCATTATTAGGCAGCACATCGAGCAGACTATTGTCCTCACCTTCAACAAAGGGAGCGTCGACAGAGACATGGCGACCTGATACTTTAAGAGTATCGGTAACCTTCTCTTTTGGTAGCTCAAGAACTTCTGCAAGTTCTTCCGGAGACGGAGTACGCTCATTTTCCTGCTCAAACTTCGAGAATGCCTTATTAATCTTGTTTAGCGAACCTACCTGGTTCAATGGTAATCGTACAATTCTCGATTGTTCTGCAAGCGCCTGGAGAATCGATTGCCTGATCCACCAAACAGCATATGAGATAAACTTGAAGCCCCTTGTCTCGTCAAACTTTTCAGCAGCTTTAATCAAACCCAGGTTGCCCTCGTTAATAAGGTCAGGTAAACTTAATCCCTGGTTCTGGTATTGTTTTGCAACTGAAACGACAAAACGGAGGTTGGCCTTGGTTAATTTCTCAAGAGCAGCCCTGTCACCTTTCTTAATCCGCTGTGCCAGTTCTACTTCTTCCTCTACCGTTATCAACTCTTCCTTACCAATTTCCTGAAGGTACTTGTCTAATGATGCACTTTCCCGATTTGTGATGGACTTGGTAATTTTAAGTTGTCTCATTTTGCCTCCTAAAAAATTTCCGCAAAGATACCCTAATTATTTGTACTATACAAAATTATATTACCTATATATAACACAAAAGAAGGGTCCCTTGTTCAAATAAAAAAATGAACCAGGCCTGCCTGTGGCAGACCCGGTATAATAAATCAAATTTACTAAAAATTATTGTCTGAAGCGATAACTAAAATACGTTCCGTTTGTTTGATATCCTTTTATTGAAAAGAGATCGGACCCATCATCTGTTACTTCTTTTACATCGTCTATGGTCTTAACACTTTCGCCGTTTATTTCGGTAATAATATAACCCTTTCTTATACCCATATCATCAAATACCCCTGATTGAACCGAAACAACCATCATTCCCCCATCCAGTCCATACTTGCTTCTGTCTTCCCGGCTAAGAGGAGTAAGCCTGGCTCCAAATATAACACCTGCTCCTTCTCCTGCTTTTACAATACTTGTATTACCATCAAGGTTCCTCAATACTATATCAAAACCTTTGGTGCTGCCATTTCTCAGGACCGTTACCTTAACCTTATCGCCGGGTCTTTTCTTACTGATATACTCCTGCAGATGTGCAGAGTTATCCATATCCCTGTTATCAATCTTCACAATAACATCTTCGATCTTCAGTCCTGCTTCTTCAGCAGCTCCTCCCTCGGTAATGCCTCCTATCACAACCCCTTTAACTTTATCAAGTTTCTTTTCTTCGGCAAACTCCGAAGTTACATCTCCTATCTCAACACCAATTATAGCTCTCTGCACCTCTCCAAATTCCTGAAGATCTTCGACGACCTTCTTTACAATATTAACCGGCACTGCAAATGAGTTACCAGCATAAGTACCACTGGGTGAGAGTATAGCTGTGGTAATACCGACCAGCTGACCCCTGGTATTAACAAGAGCACCCCCGCTGTTACCTACATTTAAAGCCGCATCGGTTTGTATAAACGATTCAACCCTGTACCTGTCGCTAAGTAAACCAAGACTTCTTCCGGTGGCACTCACTATACCTGCAGTAACGGTTGAGGTCAGGTTAAAGGGATTGCCAATGGCCAGCACCCATTCTCCGAGTAACAGCTCATCTGAGTCGCCATATCCGATATAGGGCATATCTTTTGCATCTATTTTAATAAGTGCAATATCGGTACTGGGATCACGACCTATAACCTTTGCCGAAAATGTTCTCTTATCGTTTAATGTCACATCAACAACATCTGCATCCTCAATAACATGGTTATTGGTAATAATAAATCCGTCAGGGCTTACAATAACTCCTGATCCGTATCCTCTGACAGTTCTCTCGGTTCTGCCCGATTCTCCATAAAAGTATTCCATAATCGGGTTCCTGGCATATTGCTGAACTGTCTGTGTTTTTACATGAACAACAGCGTGTACGACCTTACCGGCAACATCTGTAAAATCAACAATACCTTCAGGCACAAACTTACTGGTAGTAAGTTTTCCCGTTTGTTCCATAACATTTCCCCTGTCAACTACCACAACAGGTTTATCGAAGTACTTCGCATAAACAAACAATGCCAGTAAAGCACTTATAACTGCTATGGCTACTGTTCCTGCTATTCTTTTTGCTTTCATATCTTTATTATCTAATGTTAAACTTAATTAATTCCAGTATCAAATATTTTTCAAAAACTATACCTTTATGGAAGATTGGTATTTTTATAACCATCAAAGCGGAAATTTTGTTATTTAAAAGTCCTCTTTTTTTACCAGGCTGACAATTTTTCAGGTCTGTTTAACACCATTTTAACGAAATGCTAATAGAATTTAACAAATACCAGGGAGCCGGAAATGATTTTATTGTCATAGACAACAGGAAATCAATGGTCAGGGCTAATAACCACGACCTGTTTGCAGGCTTGTGCAACAGGAGATTCGGCATAGGAGCAGATGGTCTTATACTTATTGCAGATCACCCTGAGCTGGATTTTGAAATGCTATACTACAATTCTGATGGCAAGCCGGGCACAATGTGCGGAAATGGTGGGAGGTGTGCTTTTGCTTTTTGCCTGAAGAACGGTATTGCAGGCGATAAATCCAGGTTCAAAGCCATAGACGGCGTTCACAGGGTATGTTTAAATAATGACGGCACCATAAGTCTTGAGATGTCGGATGTTAAAGCACCTGAAATAGTTGGAGGGAATCATTTCCTTGATACCGGATCGCCCCACTATATTATAGCTGTTCCTGATGTTGACAGTGTGAACGTTGGGGAAAGAGGCAGAAATATCAGAAAAAGCGCACAATTTTCACCTGGAGGGACGAATGTAAATTTTGTTGAATTCCGGGACAATGGAATCAAAATAAGAACCTACGAGAGAGGAGTTGAGGCTGAAACACTTGCCTGCGGAACAGGCATTACCGCAGCTGCCATTTCAAGCAGGTGGGGCAAGGCCGAAGGAAGACAGAGTGTAGATGTTGAAGCCAGGGGAGGAAAACTTAATGTACAATTCAGCCTTGACACCATGGCGGCACGGTCAGTTGTGCTTACCGGACCCGCAAAGTTTGTTTATAAGGGAGAATTTGATACTGAAATGATTATTCACTAAAACCTTAAAATATGAAACGAGTGAACCAGCTAACAGCGCTTTCTGTTTTTATGCTCCTGCTTATTAGTCCGATAACAAAGTCGCAGCCAGGGAATACTGAAATCCTGGAGGCGATAAAAAGCATTGAAAGACAGTTTGAAAGCCTGAGTCACAGGCTTGACGTGCTTGAAAAAAACATTGATGATGTACAGTGGTTTAACCGTGTAGGTGATATTGCCTATGTTGATAAAGTATATATGACCGGACCTCCTCTCGCAAAGGAATCAAACCCAACAGCCCAGGGAGCAGGAAATCCTGTTAAATTCTGGTCCTATATCTTTTTCCCTAAAAACCTCGATCCCTCCAAAAAATATCCTCTGCTGGTATTTCCTCATGGCGGGGTTCATTCCAACCTTAGTACCTATTATACCCATATTATCCGTGAGCTTGTAAGCCAGGGATATATTATTGTTGCAGCAGAATACAGGGGATCGACAGGTTACGGTGCAGGACACTACAGGAAAATTGACTATGGCGGACTTGAAGTACAGGATGTGGATGCCAGCAGGCAATATATGCTCGATAACTATAAGTTAATTGATAAAAACAGGGTCGGCATTTTTGGGTGGAGTCATGGAGGACTGATAACACTCTTTAATATCTTCGAATACCCTGAAAATTATAAAGTTGCCTATGCCGGGGTGCCGGTAAGCGACCTTATTGCAAGGATGGGATATAAAACCCAGAGCTATCGCGACCTCTATTCGGCAGATTATCATATCGGGAAAACAGCATATGCCGATGTTGAAGAGTACAGGAGAAGGTCACCGGCCTGGCAGGCAGGTAAATACCAGGGAACACCTCTGCTAATCCATACCAACACGAATGACGCAGATGTGAATGTGCTTGAAGTTGAACATCTTATTAAAACACTTAAAGCAGAAGGAAAAAAGAATTTCAGCTATAAAATATACGAGGATATCCCGGGAGGACATTCTTTTGACAGGATGGACCATAAAACAGCAAAGGAGATAAGAATGAATATATACAATCACCTGAATAAGTACCTAAGCCCGGCAAATCCCTTCAGATCAATTGATGATCTGCAAAAAGCAGGCTACGTTTTTGAATAGGGCCTGGGGCTTGGAGTTCAGAAGCTATTTAGTAAGGGCGTAGCATGCTGCGCCTCAGTAAGATGCATACAAAACTATTTATATGAAGAAGGCAGCGATAATTCTTTTGTGGATTTTTATCAGCACATCCATATCTGCCCAGATCGACACCGCAATCCGGGCTTATGTAAGTGATACCGTGTTCAGGAATGCTGGTATATCTATTTGCATCAGGGATATGGAATCAGGAGAAATCCTGGCCGGGCATAATGAGAATATGGCCCTTACCAGTGCCTCGGTCATGAAGCTTGTCACCACCGGGACAATACTGGAATTACTCGGACCAGATAAGGTTTTTGGTACTAAGCTGGTATATGCAGGATCCCTGCAGAACGGAATACTTGAAGGCTACCTGGTAATAGAAGGCGGAGGAGACCCGGCCCTGGGTTCCGGGTATTTTAAGGATCATTATGGTTCATTCCTGGATTCCTGGGTCAGGCTGGTTAAAGAAGCAGGAATAAAGCATATTAAGGGGCGGGTGATGGCCGAGACCTATATCTTCAGCAACCAGCCTGTGGCACCTGGCTGGTCGTGGAGCGATATTGGGAATTACTACGGTGCAGGTGTACATGGGGTTAATGTTTTCGACAATATGTACAGGATTTTCTTCAGCACAGGCAACGAGGGCAGCAGCCCGGAAATACTTGGAGTGGATCCTGAAATTCCGGGCCTGGAGATAGAAAGCCTGCTTAAAGCAAGCGGAAACAGTGATAATGGTTATGTATATCTCGAACCCTATGGCAAACATGCAATAATCAGGGGCACAATACCCGTAAACAGGGATACCTTTGCGCTTAAGGCATCTATCCCTGATCCGCCGCTTCTCCTGGCAAGCATGCTTCATAATAAACTTACAGATTCCGGTATCACAATAAGCATGGCTCCTTCCACGTCCCGGCAAATGCCAGGCTATATGACAGACAGCCTTTTGTCGACACTTAAGTATATACAACTTGAGTATTCTCCCAGCCTTGGCGAGATAATAAAGGTAACCAACCTTGAAAGCGTTAACCTTTTTGCTGAAACCCTGGCCTGGACTCTTGATAACCAGCTTAATCAGCGGATGTATGCAAAGCTCAACGGAGGCCTGGATATTATCTATGATTTCCTTGAATCCAGGAATATCTCCCAGGGTCTTTATATGACGGATGGAAGCGGTTTATCAAGATCCAACGCTATGTCGTCTTCTTTTATAACAAACTACCTTGTATATATGGGAAGGGATGCCAGTTACAGTGAAACATTCAGGGCTTCGCTTGCCAGACCAGGCGAGGGAACACTTGAAGCCTATTTCCTTTCGCCGGAGCTGAAAGAAAATATTGTTGCCAAAAGTGGTACTGTGAAAAGAGTAAGGAATTACGCCGGATATATAAAATCAAAATCAGGAAGGGAACTCTGCTTCGGAGTGCTTACCAATAACTTCGATTGCAGCAGTCACCAGGTAAGTAAACGGGTTGAGGAACTGATGCTCGAAGTGTACAGGAGTTTCTAGGTGCTGGTTCACACTTCAATCAAAGATCATATAGATCGATAAGGTAAATAAGTGAAGCTATTGCTGCGCTGCCCAGTTGCATTTCGCGGATATTTACCTGTTCGAAGGTATCGTTGGCAGAGTGATGAAACCAGAAATATCTCTGAGTATCGGGGATATATCCCATAAGTAATGTTCCCATTGATCCCAGGGGAGAGATATCTGATCCTCCTCCACCCCGGGAGAATTGATTAATACCGTAGGGGGAAAAATATTTCTTAAGTGCCATAAGGCTATCCAGTCTTTCGCCGGTGGCGCCGAAACCAAAGCCAAGGGGACTCATAACACCCCTGTCAGACTCAAGTGCAGCATAATGAAGCTCTCCTCTTTTTTCCGCCTCGGAAGCATATATCTTACCACCTGTTGAGGTCATTTCTTCATTCATAAACATTACAGCCCTTACCGTGCGTTTTGGTTTAATGCCCAGCTTCTTATATAACCTGATCATCTCAATTGACTGCACACAACCACCTCCATCATCATGAGCTCCTTCGCTTATATCCCATGCGTCGAGATGACCGCCAACAGTAATATATTCACCTGGTATTTCGCTTCCACGTATTTCTCCAATAACATTATAAGAGATTGTATCCGGATGCCTAAGGCAGTCTGCCATTAAGGTGATTCTCGCTGATGGATCTTTCTCCAGTATGGCCGAGAGGATATCTGCGTCATATGGCGATACCGTAAGGGCAGGTACAGGATCAACATCCTCGTAGTATCTTACCACACCGGTATGGACAAAGTCGTGTGCGGCCTGTGTTGGCGACCTCACTATAACCGCCAGTGCACCATATCTTGAAGCCTCTGATGCTCCCGATATTCTCTGGTCAACTGCAGCACCATATCCTGAAAAAGTATTTATAAGGGTATTGTCAACCGCCCGGTTAAAAAATACTACTTTGTTTTTTATTTCCCGGGTGCCGAGCTTAGCTAATTCATCAAAAGTATGTACCTCAAGCAGCTCTGCTTCAATAGCATTCCTTCCGGTTCCGACTGAAAGTCCAAGAGCTCCTATACTGAGTTCGGTTTTCTTTCCTTCTGATACAATAAAGGCATATTCCTCTCCCCTTTCCCAGTGGGGTACCGGCACTTCCTGCAGCCAGACACTATCAGCGCCGGCATCGATAAGTGCCTGCCTGGTGTAATTAACAGCTTTTAGTGCCTGTGCAGTTCCGGGCAAACGACCCTTTGTGTTCTTACACAGGTAAAAAAGATGACCCCTTGCAGTGTTATCTGTAAGGGCATCATTAAAAATTGATTTTATGTTTTGTTCGGGAGTCTGCGCATGGAGATTTATTGTCAGCAGAAAAACCAGGCAATAAAAAAATTGTTTCATAAGCATACTTTTTATGGTAAATGCGTAGCATGCTACGCATCTACATGTGGGCGCAGCATGCCGGGCCCATGAAATCTAGGCATCTATATTTGCGTACTTGGCGTGCTTTTCAATAAACTCCCGTCGTGGCGGTACTTCATCACCCATCAGCATGGAAAAAATATGGTCAGCTTCAGCCGCACTGTCAATTGTAACCTGCCGCAATGTTCTCTGCTCCGGGTTCATGGTTGTCTCCCACAGCTGCTCTGCATTCATCTCACCAAGACCCTTATATCTCTGGATGCTAACTGATGACTCTTTACCCTGTCCGAGCTCTATGGTTTTCTGTTCTCTTTCTTCCTCTGTCCAGCAATAAACCGATTTAGATCCTTTTTTAACCTGGTAGAGGGGAGGTGTAGCAATATAGAGGTGACCATTTTTAATCAGATCCTGCATATACCTGAAGAAAAAGGTCATTATCAGTGTGGTTATATGAGATCCATCCACATCGGCATCAGTCATAATTACAACCTTGTGATACCTCAGTCCTTTCATGTTAAGAGCTTTGCTATCGTCTTCCGTACCTATTGAAACTCCAAGGGCAGTGAAGATATTCTTAATCTCTTCATTTTCGAATATCTTATGCTGCATGGCCTTTTCAACATTCAGAATCTTACCCCTGAGAGGCAGGATTGCCTGGAATTTCCTGTCGCGGCCCTGCTTGGCTGTTCCGCCGGCTGAATCACCCTCAACCAGGAAAACCTCACAATTTTCAGGATCGCGATCGGCACAATCTGACAGTTTCCCGGGCAAACCGGACCCGGAAAGTACATTTTTCCGTTGCACAAGTTCCCTGGCCTTTCTGGCTGCATGACGGGCAGTTGCTGCCAGGATTACTTTCTGGACAATTTGCCTTGCATCTTTAGGATTCTCCTCCAGGTAATTGCTAAGCATAGTGCTAACTGCCATGTCTACAGCACCCATCACCTCCGAATTACCCAGTTTTGTTTTTGTCTGACCTTCAAACTGTGGCTCTGCAACCTTGATTGACACAACTGCTGTCAGACCTTCCCTGAAATCGTCACCGTTAATATCAAACTTCAGCTTGGAGGTTAGTCCCGACTCCTCGGCATACTTTTTCAATGTACGTGTAAGTCCGCGCCTGAAACCTGCCAGATGGGTTCCGCCTTCTATAGTATTAATATTATTTACGTATGAATGGACATTCTCGGAAAATGAAGTGTTGTACTGCAGGGCTATCTCAACCGGAACATCATTTTTTTCTGTTTCGATAAATATCTGCTTTTCGATGAGCTTTTCGCGAGTATTGTCAAGGTACTCCACAAACTCGGCAAGACCCCTTTCGGAATAAAATTCCTCTGAGACGAATGTCCCGCCATTCCCGTTTTCGACTTTTTCGCGCTTATCGATTATAGAAAGCTTTATGCCCTTGTTAAGAAAGGCCAGTTCGCGCAAACGTGTGGCAAGTATGTCAAACTTATAACTGCTTACGATAAAAATGGAATCATCGGGTTTGAAAGTGATAATGGTACCTGTTTTATCAGTTTCCCCTACCGTTTCAATATCGCCCAGGGGCTTACCTTTGGAATACTCCTGCCTGTAAATCTTGCCATCGCGGTGTACTTCGGCAATCAGTTGTATAGAAAGTGCATTTACGCAAGAAACGCCAACACCATGAAGTCCACCGGACACCTTATAGGAATCCTTGTCAAATTTACCTCCTGCATGGAGCACTGTCATAACAACCTCAAGTGCAGATTTTTTCTCCTTCTCGTGGTAATCGATAGGTATCCCCCTTCCATTATCGGTAACCGTGATTGAATCGTCTTCATTAATTACAACATCAATTTCGCTGCAATAGCCTGCCAGTGCCTCATCTATTGAGTTATCAACAACTTCATATACAAGATGGTGTAAACCTTTAACTCCCACATCGCCTATATACATTGCAGGTCTTTTCCTTACAGCTTCAAGTCCTTCCAGCACCTGTATGCTTTCTGCCGAATATTTCTTATCCGACTCTTTTCCCTTCATATTATTTTCCAAATCACTCATTTTATATATTTTTCTTCCGACATTATATATGATGTGCAGGTTTTACAATGTAAAACACCTGTAAAAAACAGTAAAGTATCAGCTTAATAGTAAGCGCTTATCTTCAATTCATTTTCTTTGATGGAGACTATTAAATCCCTGAAAAAAGTCTCTCCGTACCTGTAATCATTTTATTTAAATCCAGCTTTAAAAAAAGCCATCCAAAATTACAAAAAATAAGGCAGAAAACCTTCTAAAAAAGGCTAAATCACAGGACTCATTTTTTAACAATAAATTAACACCTATACTACTGTCTGCCTGCTACTTAACCGTACTTAGAAAAAGTCACAAACTATAAGTGAAGCCGGCCATAAACAAAAAGCGTTGTGAAGGGTAAAAACCGTACTCAAAATACCTGCTGGTTGATATGTTGTTTAAGCGGGTCCAGAATGAAAGAATCTTTGTATACCGGTACTCCAGTCCAAGGTTAAGCGAGAAGTGAACAGGCAGCTCACCTGTGGTCTTTAAAGTCTCACCGGTATATGTTGAAGGACCATAGTAATAATATCTTTTAGAAAGCCCTTTAATACCAGCCTCAGCGAGTATCTTATTCCTGAGGTTGTACCTGACTGAGAGGCTTGCGTCCCAGGATGGTTTATACCAGGGATGATCTTCAAGCTGCAGCTTATAGTTATAATAATTGGCCGACAGGTCAAGTGAGATATTATCATTTATCCTCGAACTGAACTCAGCATAAAGATTTAATAATTCTCCGTCATCATATGCAGGATAGAAACTTCTGCCTGCGAGTGTATCAGAGGTAAAAAAGAGCATATCCTCAAAAAGCGTATATGAGGCATAGACTTTATAAGTTGTATACTCATCAGCACTTCCCATCAGTCCTCCGCTAACCCTCAGTAAATTACTTGTTGGTTTAAACCTGAAGAGCTCCCTGTTGGGGCTGACACCGGCTGAGGGGCTATGTGTAACAAACCAGGGATTAATATTAACAATATCCCCTGCCCTGTTGTCTTCCAGCTCACCATCCAGGGAAACATAGAAAACTGCGAATGAAGGGATTATAGAAAAACTGAACCTTACGTCGGGGTAAAAATACAGTTTTGTCTCAAAATCCGGGTTAAGGGGATCATCAAACACATCCCTGGAATATGTAAGAATATCAGCCCCGACATTGAATGCCCAGCTGCTGCTTTTTTTGCTTACAGAGGGGCTCAGTCGGAATAAATGTTTATTATTATCCCCAATTTCGTCTGATAAAACAAAAAGATCATATGCAAGTCCGAGAGAGGCATAAAATGGCTTTAGCCTGTAAGCCAGATCCAGTGATGCAGAGGGATTATGGCTGTAGAAACCCGGTGCCTGCAACAGGAAGTTATATTTCAGGCTGAAGTCAAAATCCATGCCGGCCGAATCAAGCCTGGTGCTGTATAGCTTCAATCCGGCAGACGGGTTCAGGTAATCTATCCGGAGGCTATCCTTATCGGTTCCGAGAGCCGGAAGGTTAAAAAAATCATAGCCATATGCATATCTTCTGATATGGTCAAAATTTACATTGGCCGCCAGTGTTACCCTCCTGAATAATCTTGTTCCGTAAAGGGAAGCATAATTGTCCATATAGCCCGCATTTACATTATCTTCATTTTCAAGCTTAACCTTCCCGAACGATGAATTATGCCTGGCATAGAAACCAATTATACTGTTCCGTGATCTTTCTGATGAGATACTCAGTTCACCATAGGGTGTAAAATAATTGCCAAAGCCTACGTTAAGAAAACTTTTGTAGAGCTTCCCCAGGGGGTCTGGTTCGAGACGTGCAGCCTGTATAGTTCTTACTGAGTATTCGGGCATAAATACATTTGGTACAACAGAATAACTCAATACCGGGGAAACAAATACTGTATCATCCATCGATGGATAGAAGTTAATCTTATTCTCCTTCGAAAGAGTTGGTTTGTAAGGATTATACAACTTAACTTCTCTTTTTATATCTTCCTGTGCCAGGGCATAAAACGAAATGCCTATCAGCAAAAACAATGTATATATAGTTCGTTTTGAGGTCATATCCTGATTATTACCTGTTTGTTACTGACTGTTTTTCTTAATTGATAGTTTAATGGTATCCTTTACCTCAGGATTATTTAAATCCAGTTCATTCAATTTTGCCTTCACTTCATCGAGTATACCATCGTCTTGTATCTGGTAGTAATCGGCAAGGCTCTGAAGTGTAGCCCGTGCCTGGAACTCATCATCTTTGCTGATGCTTATATCCGACAATAAAATAAACATACGGGCCATCCAGTACTGGTGGGGTGTATTTTGATCTATAAACTCATAAACAAGAGCCTCTGCAGCATCGGCATCGCCCTTTGAAAAGAGAATCTCTGCAAGCCTGTATTTTGATTCTGCTCCTTCGCTGGTTATTACCTCAGATGCCAGTTTCCTGAAACCTTCCAGGGCTTTTTCCATATTATCAAGAGCATAATTGGATTTTGCACTGATAAAAGTTGCTTCCCTGGCAAGTTCTTCCGGCAGAATACCAGATTCCAGAACCCTGGCAGATGCTGATATCGCTTTTACTGCATCGCCCATCTGGTAGGCAGATCTAAGCTGACCCACTTTTGCATCCAGGATATTCTCAGGTATCTCTGCAACTTTTTCCATTTCGCTGAAATACCTGAATGACTCACGGTATTCTTCCTTTGTATAATATATACGCGCCAGGGCACCGAATGTCTGTTCCAGGAAGGGATTATTTGGCGAAGCAGTAACCTCAAGATAATACTGCAAAGCCTCATCTGTATTACCTGTAGAAGCCAGGCAATCGGCCAGGTAGAAACTTGCATTAATCCTGAAACTACCGCTTTCAAATTCTTCGAGGTATGACCTGAATACACTGCTTGCCCTGTCGCAGTTTCCCTGGATATAAAGATTCTCACCCGAGATATAGAGCAGGCTATCCCTCTCGGATGTACTAATATCAGCGTAAGAACCAAGTGTTTTAACATATGAGAAATATGAATCCACATCGTTGATTTCCACATAGGTTGTTCTGAGACCGGTAAGTGCTGACCGGCCTTCGGGAGTGCTACCGTATTTCTCAATCACTTCCTTATACTGTGAAATTGCTTTCTGATTCTCTCCCTGGTTGAAGTACATTAGTCCCAGCTGCACCATAGCACGGGGCACAAAAACACTGTTGGGGAAGGAGTTGATTATTGATTTGAAATCATTCTCCCCCCTGGCATTCTCTGACAGCGAAACGTAAGCCCTTCCTCTTTCAAACAAAGCATTCGGAACCAGTACAGACTCTCCATATGATGTAATGAGAGAGGACAGGGTCAGCTCTTTGGCTCTCTGATCGTGCATTAATCCCTGGGCAAAGCCTTTCTGGAACATAGCATAGTCAGCGCCCGGAGCCTTTGCATTGATAACCCTGTCGTAATAGCTTATAGCCTGGTCATACCGGGTAGCTATATAATAACAGTCAGCTATCCTGTTATACAGATCTGCTATCAGCCTGGTGCTTCCTCCAACCATCTCCGACTCAAATTTCCTGAACCATGAAAGTGCTTCAGGATAGTCCTGCTTATTATAGTGGACATAGGCTATATTATAGTGTACCATTTTATACTCTTCGAGAAGTGACGATCCAGGTATGCCCATAAATTCCTCATAGTAATTAAGCGCATTGTCTATATCGTTCATTCGGTACCACGACTCACCCATCCAGTAGAGGGTACGGGCTCGAATATCGCGGTCGTAACGGCCATAATTCAGGGATTTTTCAAACATGGCAACAGCAGACTGCAGGTTAAGATTCTTAAAAAGCTCCAGTCCCCTGTAGAATGCAACTTTCTGATACGCACGTTCCAGTCGCTCGCCCTTAACCGCTATCCTGTCGAGCGAAGAAATTGCTGCCTTATAATTCTTGATTTTCATATAGGCAGCAACCAGTATGTCGTAGGCTTCGCTTATATTATCTGAACCCGGGTACTGCTCAATATATTCCTGGAATGCCCTTATTACTTCACCAAAGGGAGCGTATGAAGTTTCATAAGTAAGCTTGGCAAAATTAAATAGCGATTCTTCCTTAATCTTTTTATCAAAATCCATCTGGGATGCTGAAGAAAATGCTGCCTGGGCCATTTTCTTTTCGCCTCTGTCAAGGTAAATATCCCCCAGCAGGTAAAAGGCATTCTGGCTCAGTTCGTCTCTTCTGCGACACACTTCCTGGAATAAAGGTATAGCCCTGTCATACTCCCCGGTCATATAATAACAATATGCCAGCTGGTAGTTACCTTCCCTGCCGGTTCTGGTTGCCAGACGGGTATGCTCTTCAAGGTTCTTTACCGCTTCGGAGTAATTCTCCTTCTTAAAATATGCATCACCTATTATCCGGTAAAGTTCTGATGCCCTGTCGGGCGAAGCTTCAGTTACCAGTTCAGGCCCCATCTCTATAATACCATCATTATCTCCAATAACATACATTATCTGGATAATGTAAAATGGTACAACCGATCCGAAGGACTCATCATCCTTTAATCTTTTAAACCCGTCAAGGGCTGTCCTGTATTTTCCATTTTCGTATGCAATATGAGAGAAGTAGTATATTGCCGGCGGCGTATACTCAGTGTCAACGTCCATAATTTCTGAGAAATACAACATGGCCCTCTGACGATCGCCCTTCATAAAGTGGGAGTAGCCAAACTTAAAATAATATTCCGGGAGCAATTCTTCACTTAGTTCCAGCCTGTCGGTAAGGCCGTAATAAGAAAGTGCTTTCCTGTAGTTTTTTCCCTGGTAAAAGCTGTTGGCAAGCTCCAGCCATGCCTGGTTATTAAGTGGACTTTCAGGGTGATTTCTTACAAAATTATTTATCCTGTATTCAGAATCTGAATTATACAAACGCACTGCACATATTGCAGCCAGGTACTCAGCTTTTGTAAGCTTGCCTGATACATCTCCCACAGAATTATCCACATATTTATCGAACAGTGTTAGTGCTGCCGAGTACTTCTCCTTTTCGAAAAGCTCTTCAGCCCTGTTAAATACGGATAAGTCCTCGGTAGCTGAAAGTGTCCTTTGAGCATAGAGCATACCATTCAGAGATACCAGAACAGATATTAATGTAATCCCATAAATTATTCTCATATTCATATAACTAAATCCGGGCAGCGTATATTATATCTGCAGTTTACTGATTTCAAAAAATATCATGACCGGGCTGCTTGCCCGGGCATGACAGACTGTAAAATTACAACTATAAAACGCTCCTGTTTTTTCTTTATTATTTAACTTATCAACAATGAAGCTTAATTATTAATAGCATGATGCCAGTGTGCACGCTCAGAAGTCAATACCAGCTTTTAGAGTGACAATCAGCTATACTCCAATCCAAACCCCTAAACCCCTAAACCATTAAACCCCTAAACCATTAAACCCCTAAACCATTAAACCATTAAACCAATTATAGTATCTTTGAAAAAATTACAAAGAATCTATGGAAAGTAATACGCCTCCTCTTGATACTATTATTTCGTTAAAGGACTGTAAAATTTACCAGCAGGATCACCTTGTGCTCAGCAATGTAAATCTGGAGATCAACAAGGGAGAATTTGTGTACCTGATCGGGAAAGTCGGAAGTGGTAAAACTTCGCTGATTAAAACTATAAACGGTCAGTCACCCCTTGTTGAAGGAGAGGCTCTGATAGCAGGGTTCGACCTTAAAAGCCTGAAGCGAAAAGACATCCCCAGGCTTCGAAGGAAGCTGGGAATAGTATTCCAGGATTTCCAGTTACTGAGCGACAGGACGGTACATTCCAATCTTGAATTTGTTCTGAAGGCAACCGGCTGGAAGAACAAGAAAGATATAGACCAGAGGATCGGAGAGGTACTTGAGAAAGTAGGCCTGGGAACGAAAGGTTATAAGATGCCTCACCAGCTCTCAGGGGGTGAGCAGCAAAGGGTGGTTATTGCAAGGGCTCTGTTAAACGATCCGGATATTATTCTGGCCGACGAACCTACCGGGAATCTTGACCCTGATACCTCGGATGATATTATTGTACTATTGAAGGAAATAAGCAGAACAGGGCGGGCGGTTGTTGTATCAACACATAACTACACGGTGCTTAAAAGACACGAAGCAAGGACAATAAAATGCGAAGACGGGAATCTTACCGAGACAAACAGAAACCAGGAACTCGAGTTTATCGGTTAGCACGCTTTCTCCTGTATTCAACAAGCTGTTTTAAGGGTGGCAGCAGCCTGTTGCTGTAGATACTGAAATATTCTTCCCCGGCACTTCCAAAAGAAAGGATAAACTTTTCAACTCCTTTCAGTTCTGATCCGGCAAAATCATATACCCTGGCTGAACCGGCAAATTCTTCAAGCAAGTGATTAATTATAAAGTATCCACTTCTTCTGATCCTTGATTCCATGGATGTTGATATAAACAGCGCCGTTATTTTACCTGCATGCTTTATATAGAACAGTGAATATATAAGGCTCTTATCCTTGTAAACGCCGACTATCTCTCCCAGGCCCGCTGACCTGCAATATTCCATTAAGGCCTGCAGCCTCTGGTAATCAGATCTGCTTAGTCCCTTTAAAAGCTTCCCTGGTCCCTTAATAAACAAATCGATAGCATCACCTGAAGGGATACCCGGCACAAAATCCGGGTTTGCCTCTTTTGCAAGCTTAACATCCCTTTTACAAGCTGCCGTAAAACTATTATACAGCGTTTTATAGTTCTTGCCAAGGTCCAGGTAATAGTTATTTCTTGAAGAATATTTTATCTCCGGTATTCCGGACTTACCGTGGATACATAAATCTACCAGGGGAAAGTCGTATGTAAGCCTTGCTAAAAAACGAGCCTGCACGTCACCGGAATCTGATCCAGGCGAATATATACCCAGGCGCTGTATAAACGAAGGTGTATGGATATAGTGTATTAATGCCTTCCTGTACCCTGGAACAGGCATAACAGCATTCACTTCTTCATCGTAGTAAGCCTGCCAACCCGGACACATAATATCGAGGTACCAGGAATACGGGTAGGGATCATTAAGGGGAGAAGATGCGATGATCTCATCCCACCAATCGCGATCAATATCTTTATTTTTCAATAATCTCAAGACCTGCCTGGTATTTAATAGCTTCCCTGTATACATCTGTCCACCCTTCCCATCCATCCCTTTCGGCTAGTGAAGTATTATGCCAGAGGCTGATAAATGTTCCGCCAACCCTGCGGGTCTGATCTACAAGGTGAGTAATATGCTCAAGTGCCTCACTATGGGTGAAGCGCTTATATTGTTTAAGAGTATTGTCCATATACTGAAACGGATGCAACCTGAGGTCACTTATCCTTTCAAGTTCCAGGTCATAAAAGAAGAACGGCCTTGCAATTCCTGCCCTGAATCCTGCTTCCCGGGCATAACCAAGAGTATAATCGTTACTGATGCCAAGCTCAGTATAATCCTGGTATGTTTTGGGGAAGCTCATTAGCAGGTAGTGCTTTCTAATACTGTTAATCTGCATACCACTTACCTTTTCGAGCCTTAGCTGTTCTTTTCTTGCAAGAGCAACATCACGATCGGACCTGTACGACGGATGCAGTCCTATTTCATATTTAGTTGCAAGTTTTCGAATCAGTTTCCTGTAACATGGACGTGAAGGCAGTGGATTTTTGTCGAAGGAGCTTCTGTTTCCCGTGGTAAAAAAGTATTTAACCGGCACTCCTGCATCGTCTGCCACCGAGTTCAGGAAGGAAAATGTATCATAGGGGTCCTTATCTTTTTTAAGCATACATCTATACCTCTCTACCATGCTTATCCCTGTAAAGCTATCCCTTACCATTCCACCAATATTCCTTATAAGACCCTTACCCCTGTAGGCAAATGGCACATCCACATCAACAGTAAGCATGGAGCTGTAAACCGGGACTTCTATTTTTAATTTTGGATATAATAAGGACAGCCTTTCACCAAACTTCAATACCCACAGGTCTACCACAGGCAGATCAAGAAAGTTATGCTTGTAAGCCAGGCTTGATTCAGCCGCAAACCTGCCATGCTCATCCCTGGTATAGGGAAGGTATTCCTCATAACGTGACACCAGGTAGAAGGCAAACGAGAATATATCCATGATAAAACCGGCTTCGGGCGGTTGCTGAAAGAACATCGGAAGACCTTCACTATGAGCAACCCAGATATCCTGCTTTCTGATTCCGGTCTCAAATAATAAGCCATCTGGTTGTATAAATATTCCGCCAACAGAACGGTCGTCAGAATAGTTAACCAGCGGCTGATCCGGGTCCGGGCTTTCAGTCAGAATATATTCAATATTCAGGATTGTAGTAAACACCAGGTCAAGCGAATATTTCAGCCTGGGTGTTACTTTTTCAGTATATACCTGTACTATACGGCTCATTTAAACCATGATAATTAAGCCTAAGATACCAATATTACGGCAAATAAATATGAAATTCAATAAAACTGCAGGATATCCTCAGGTTACATCCTCCCTCTCTGATGAATACCCGGTGTATGCTTCATTTTCAATAATAAACAATAACTCTTCAACTGTCCGGTACACTTCCATATAAGAATTATAGAGGGCAGAAAAACCAAGTCTCAGGATATCAGGCGGCCTGAAATCTGGTATAATAACATAGCTGCCGCACTCAGGGTCGATTAGGGCCTTGCTGATTCTAAAAGCCTCCCTGTGCCTTACTGACACATGCGACCCACGCAATTCAGGGTTGTCAGGCGAACCCAGGCTGAAACCATGAGGATAAAGCAAGGCTTCGGTCATTTTAACAAAGAAGGATGTAAGACCAATATTTTTCTCCCTGATCCGGTCCATGCCGGCTTCCCCGATAATATCAAGTGAGGGTTCGATAGTACACATCGACATTATTCCCGACGTTCCGGTCATAAATTTCTTAATACTATTCGAGGGCCTGTAGCTTTTGCTGAAGTCGAAAGGCCTGAGCTCTCCAAACCATCCCCATATTGGAGACTTGCTGCTTTCGATCAGATCCTCTCTTACATACAGGTATGCTGGTGAACCGGGTCCGCAGTTCAGGTATTTATAGGTACAACCCACTGCCATATCAGCCCCGGTAGCCTTAAGACTGAGAGGTACAGCTCCGGCAGCATGACTGAGATCCCAAATTACCAGGGCTCCCTTTTGATGGACAAGATCATTTACCTTCTGCATATCATACATTGCTGCACTCCGGTATGAAACCAGGGAAAGAACAACCAGGGCAGTATTATCATCCACTAAGCTCTCAAGTTCATCGAGTGAAACAGAAATGCCATCCTCGCTTTCCGCAAGTACAAGGTGGTAATTATCAGCAAGCTGGTCTATTACTCCCTGGATAATATACAGATCGGTAGGAAAGCTTATCGACTCGCATACTATTTTCCGGCGTTCACTCTTAAGCCTGAGTGCAGCTTTAACAAGCTTATACAGGTTAAGCGATGTTGAATCGGAGACAATCACCTCGTTTTCAGAGGCTCCGATTACACTGCTTATTTTTGATGCAGCTCTTTGCGGCATATCCCACCATGAAGCATTCCATCCCCTTATAAGATCCGATCCCCATTCCTTATCCAGCAGGTAGCGAACCCTCTCGCCGGAGCGGATTGGCATTTTGCCAAGTGAATTACCATCAAGGTAAATAAGTTTCTCTCCCGAATCAAAAAACTCTTCCCTGAATTTTCCCAATTTATCCTCACTGTCAAGTTTAGCTGCAGTGTCCTTATATCCCGATAAAATACTCATAATATAATCAGCTTAAACTATTTAGTGATGATACAAGATAATCTACATCCTCCATGGTATTAAAGGGAGAAAGGCTTATCCTGAGCGCATTTAATTGATGACCGGTCATAGGCCGGCAGTCAAT
>JAZBNV010000011.1:0-4482 GCA_036350795.1 Marinilabiliaceae bacterium | reverse complement strand
CTTAAAGCGCTGCAAAAGTAATAAATATTACTAAACCCAATATAGTTTCAACCAAAAATTTGTGGAATATTTAAATGGAAGATTCTTAAGGTTTAAAACAGTAAAACGTTTTCATTGCTTCAGTTAAATCTAATATTTTAACCTCATCATAATATTTTTGCAGCCCTGTAATATTAAGATACTACCTTATAAGCATAAAATAAATTTGATTTGAGTTTATTCAGATCCTGGTTAAACCTAAAAATAATCTTTCAACATCGCAGGTGTAAGCTCTGTTTCAGGTGAGAATTGATCTCCTGCCATATAGTTCGTCAGGCTAAATAATAGCTGACGTGCTTCCGTCCGCCTATCGGATTCTGAGAGTAAATCGATCCCGGTCATAATAAGTTTACCCTTACCAACTTTTGCTTCAAAAATCAAAGCCAGGCTACGATTAGTGACCCAGTCATCAATAATGCGTACAATTGGTTCCGGTTTGTCTGCTAATCCCTCAAGCGAAATTGCATTTGAATGACTCATGGCATCCCACCACTGCCAGTTTGAGTGGTACTCTGTCGGGAATTCAGAAAGTGCAGGATGAGCAGGATCACATAAGATACCCAGGGTATGTGGTTTTTGCCCGTTGGTCCAGGCTGTATTCCAGAAGATACTGGAAAAACCTACAGCCACTTCCCCTCCCTTACCTTCTTTAATGCTCCCTTTTTTGACTGTCAGCAGTACTTTACCTCCATTGTTTAAAACAGCTATAGCCTGTTCATCTAAAGTCGAAACCACCAGAATCTCATCTTCAACAGCAGGTAAGACTGATGGAAAAACCCAGAAATCCCACGAATTAACAAAGCCGGCAGTTTCAACCTCCAACTTGTATTTTGCAGCAGATTCAACATCAAGGGTCTCGCTGATTGATCCAAGATTTATATTATGTCCCCAGAAGATATCTGTTTCTTCAAATTCTCCATTACGGACCAGCTGTCCCTCCTTGTCAATAATTTTCCACACTGGTATAACTCCTTTTAGCTCTTTTTCTCCATAATGAGCCACTTCAATTTCACAGGTCACTTTTTCGTCACTGGTAAAAATCATTTTCCTGAACCTTGCCAGTGGTACTGTTTCATTGCAGAATTGCCTGAATTCTTCCGGAGAGATATAAGTCTTTTCATCCCAGAATGGGTTAAGAACACCTACCAATGCTGTGCCCTGGCCCGGAAAATCATGAAGATCGAGCAACTGAAAGCCACCAAATCCCCTGGTTCGCAACGCTGCCTCAATATCAGCCTTATAACACAAGGCCTGCAATTTACCAGATGCCTTTACAAAATCATCAGCCAGGTGAATCATACCATGTGCCTCCAAACTTTTTTGAAATATCTCAAAATTGGTAGCTTTTAGTACACCATCATATTTCGGTATCTCATTAAAGTCAGGATAAACACACCACTGACCTATCTCGTGACTAACGACTGGAGCTGAGTACTTAGCTACTAGTTTCTCCCAGTCGTAATCACTGCGTGGAGCTTCACGGTTAATAATACTGTTCAGGTTTGCATTCCATCCCTGGATACGTATATTATGAGCATTTTGAAAATCATTTTCAGGAATAAGTGGATAGCCTGCACCTGTAGTATATACTCTGCGTGAATCCCTGGCTTTCCAATACTGAACAAATTCAGTAAGGTAGGCTATATGATTTTTTCCATAAGGTTCATTTCCATATAGCAGCATGCAAAAAGAGGGATGGTTGCCATATTCTGCTACCATACGTTCACTTTCATCATAAATCCATTTATCTATAGGATCTCCATCTCCGACTTCTGTCCAGGCCGAAACCTCCACCTGGTAGTAAAACCCCAGTTTATCAGCAGCATCGAAAGCAGCTTCCGGGGGACACCATGAATGAAAACGAATATGATTCAATCCATGTTCCTTACAAATATTTATTATCCTCTCCCACGATTCCACATCGGTTGGGGGAAATCCTGTTTTGGGAAAAATTGCGCATTCCAGTGTTCCCCGCAGAAACAGAGGGCGACCATTTATTACAAAGCTTTTTCCTTCCACATTAAAATCGCGCATGCCAAAGGATCCCTGCCATGTATCTTTGAAGGAGTCTGAAGTAAGCTCAGCACTAAGTTCATATAATTCAGGGTAAAACTCATCCCATAGACGCACTTCATTACCCATCGGGTAATTGATGGTTATCCTGTTCAAATTGCTGCCGGCCATAAATTCAGTACTGGTTTCTGCAATTTTCCCGGGCAAATCAGCAGAGCTGCTAGTTGCCGAAATTTTCAGTATACCGCTCTGCAGGCTTCCTGTAGTATTGGAAATCTCTACTTCCACCCTGGCAGTTTTGTTTTTCACATCAGGAAAAATCTGAACGTTTGAAATGTACAGTGGATCCTTTTGAAGAAGTTTTAGTTCACCTACAATACCATTCCAGTTGCTCTGGGTGTTATCACTTAAACTATGGGCATCATTTCCAACGTTGATTTCTTTTACACGGTTGTCAACACAAATTGTAATAGTGTTATTTCCTGGATGAAGGTGATTACCAACATTATATCGATGTGATACTCCCAGGGCATTTTGTAATCCCAGGTAAGAGTCATTCACCCAAACCCGGGTTTCCCAATGACAGCGCTCCAAAAAAAGCTCAATATACTTGCCGTCCCAGTCTTCAGGAATATTAATCTCTTTTTGATACCATGCGGCCCCTGTATAATAAAAATCAGATATTAGCCAAAAAGGGTATCTGAACTTATCAGTACTCAGATAGGGTTTATAATTGGCATCATCGTACCATGACTTTCCGTCTTCATAAGCCTTCCATGTATGACCGGTAAAAATGGTATTGTAAGCTACAGGCCTTCCTTTTCTCCTTAATGGCATAGATCCGGGAAGTTCAATTGTTTCTGCTAAATCTGAAGCAAACCATTTTTCGGTAATGCCCGCATCAGTACTGTCAATTTGAAATTTCCACTCTCCTGACAGGTCAATTTCCGTGAGATTCTTCTTTGAACAACTCCCGCTTATTACAGCAAAGATAAAAAGGATAAAAAGTATATTTATTTCTTTCAAGGTTCGGTTTTTTATCATTGTTTCGATTTTTTTCTTTTAATAAATTCTTAGAATCAATAAAAATCCGGATAGAAGTGCATCCGGTTTATGAATATTATTAATAAGCCTTACTGCCTGCTTATCTACAACTTACTATCACCATTAAAGGAACGTATTGCATTCAGCATCGCCACAAAGTTTTCAACCGGCACATGTGGCTGTGTGTTATGTACCGTATTAAACACATAGCCTCCTCCCTTACTGAATATTTTCAGATGCTCAATTACCTGCTTCTCTACATCAGAGGTGCTACCATATGGCAGTACTTTCTGAGTATCCACACCACCCCCCCAGAATACAATACGCCTGCCATATTTTTCCTTCAGCAGTTTTGGATCCATTCCGGCAGCATTGGTCTGCACCGGATTTAAGATATCAATACCTGAGTCGATAAAACTTTCAATCAGAGGTTCCACTGCACCACACGAATGTTTAAATAATTTCCACCGGGTATTTTCATGCACCCACTGAGAGACCTTTTTATAGTATGGCATCCAGATATCACGGTAAACAGGCACATCAACGAAAGTCGAATTCTGGGTTCCAAAATCAGTTCCACAAAGGAATATTGCATCAACCCGGTTACCTGCCACCTGGTATATTCTTTTTAAATTTTCAATAGCAATATCGGTTTGCCGATCAAACAATTCTTTCATAAAATCGGGACGAATCATGGTAGAGATATACCAATCAGTAATGTCGCGCACTCCTTTGGGATTCTTAAGCTGAATGCCCGGAACCAGGGCCACATCTCCCAGTGCTGTTCCACCGAAATTTGCAAGCAGAGCCTTATCACTGTTTTCATACCGGTCTACCAGCCTCTTCCAGTAATGTAATTCCTCATCACTTATATAACCAAACTCTTCGAGGTTGTCTTCCACGTTTAAAGATGCCTCATCAACAGGACCCACACGATTGGTTGCATCGAAGAAATAGCCTGTCTTTGGCATTTTTGCAGATGGATCTGTCGATTTATCGCCCCGGGGATAGACTATAAGATCACCGAACTCATCATATTCAGGACTTATCTTTTCTGGCATCAGCACTGTTTGCCCCCAGAAGGTCCTGAATTCATAAAAATTCTCCTGTGGTATGCCGAACATATTCAGATGTCCGTTTAAACCAATTACATCACCACCCAGAATCTCCAGTAGCTCGTCATCAATTTCTCCTAACATCTGAAAAGGCTCAAGCACTTTTACAGGCTCATTCTTAAGCCCGAAATAATTTCTTAGTTTCCCGATAGCTGCTATATGAATACCAGTTTGACCCGTTGCTCCAAAATCTACAGCCACCTTATCGGGCTCAATATGATTTAAGGTTTTTTGGATTCTCTCTTTTGATGTCATCTAAGTTATTTTAATT